>JBELBG010000195.1:0-3681 GCA_042095435.1 Thiotrichaceae bacterium
AGAACCCGGTCAAATAACGAAACTAAATGCTTAAAAGAATTTGGATGTGAAATAAAAATATATGAATTGACCGGCGATCTTATATTTAGCTCTACTGACTTTGTTCTTGAAACGGTGCTTAAAGCATTGACTGATACAACTTATGTTGTTTTTGATTTTAAACGAGTCACCTCTGCAAAAAGATCTGCATGTTATTTACTGGCAAATTTAGTTAATTTGATAAATAAGCATGAAAAACATGTTTATTTTACTAACACTGCCTATCAGTTTACAAAAAACCTTAAATATTTTTTGGACAAAGTACTTTATTCAGAGACTTTAAGGTTCAGTGATAATGACGATGCTATTGAATATTGTGAAAATAAATTAATTGCTTATCACCTTGAAGTAAAATCTCTGTCAGACAAAATTCCTTTAAAAGAACAAATTCTTCTAAATAATTTTAATGAAGATGAAGTTGACTATATAAAAGGCATCATGGAAAAACAGACTTACGATACTAAGACATCTATTATCAAAGAGGAAGACATCTCTAATTCTATTTATTTGATAACAGTCGGAGAGGTTAGTATCAATCTTCGAAGTGAAAAAAATAGTCAGCAGAAACGCATTACAACTTTATCCGCAGGCATGTCATTTGGTGAAATGTCATTTTTCAGTGACATGGATCGGTCAGCTACAGTCATTGCAGAAAGTGATGTTGAAGCTTATGTTTTGAAACCAGAAAACTTTGAAAATATTCCGCCTCAATTTGCTCATATTAAAGAAAAGCTTTTGAGAAATATGACTGTTGATATGGCAAACAAATTGAGAAAAGTAAACCAGGAAATACGAGCTTATCAATAATTTATTTAGGAAGGACTATGAAAGAATTTCAATCAAAAATTGATGGACTGGAAAAACGTAGACTAGAAAAAGATGAAGTCTTGATTAATCAGGGTGACAGCCTAGACAAAGTTTATTTTCTTCTGTCTGGAAAGGTAAATGTTTTAAAAGATGACTTTAAAATAGCAAGTGTGACAGACAAATATTCAGTTTTTGGTGAGATGTCTATTTTTTTGAATATTCCACATAGCGCAACAATTATGTGCGAAGAAAAATCAGAGTTTGCTGTTGTATCAAATCCGTCTGCCTGGCTAGAGTCTAACCCTGATGTTTTATTACATATAACGAAAGTGGTATGTCTCAGGCTGTTTAATTTAAATCAGTATTTAATCGATGTTAAAAAACAGTACGAAGGACATGACCATTTAGGGATGGTAGATGATGTCCTTGAAACATTACTTAATCAACAGAAATCAGAGGTTTTGAAAAGAGAGAAAAGTAAGCGAGACACCTACGATTACTAAACACCTTATTGCTAGTTTAGTTCTCTAAATTCCTGTCCAGCCATCGACCGCCACTCTGCTTTTTGATCTTTTAAGTCGATTATTATGTGTGCTGGAATATCACCGATGTGACTGCCTGCATTTAAAACCCATGTATTGTTAAGTTTATCAGCCCATGAGCCTTCTGATTTAAAAGGACTTTCATGTATATGGCCAGAGATAACTAAATATGGATTATATTGCTCTATCCAGTTGTTTAAGTCTGAATCTCCAATATGTCTTTTTCCTACCCAGCTAGTCATTGCCTGATCAGGTGGTGAATGATAGACCCAAATCCACTTTTTGGTATTTTGTGGGCATTCAGCTTCTAGCTGCTTCAAAACGTCTTGTTTAGTGACATCCCCATCCCACCAAGGGAATAAGGTAAAAACGTACTCATCGGTTTCTATGGTATCACCATCGACAAAAAGATTATGTGCACGAAGCTCTTGTATCCATGGAGACACAAATTCATCAGCTTCATTCTTTTCATTGCCATCATGATTGCCCGAGCAAACAAACACCTGTGTTTTCTCACTCATTGAGCGAATTATTTTCTGCATGACAGTAGCTTGTAGATTAAGGTCAAGGTGAGATGATATATCAAGTAAATCTCCGGCGAGTATAACTGCATCGTACTGTGACGAGACAGAATCAATCCAATCAAATTGTTTTAGTCGGTAATGGAGATCAGAAGAGATTAGTATTTTCATTATTATTATGAATTTTTTGCTTCTAAATTAATTAGATCAATCGACCTATCATATCTTAATGATTAGTCATGATATTGATAGTATTTTATACATATTTTCTAGATTTAATTATCAGGGACAGACCACGGTTTTCATTTAAGTTATAAGTTTTCTTCCAAAAGCTGTGGTCTGTCCCCTATTGATTTTTTAAGAGATCTGAGCCGTTCGATATCATAAAATGTATAACAGCAAGGCGATATACCTGACAATCATATCGAGTGGAACTAACATATGTTTCCCAACTATTTTGAACCACTCTATCATCCGCAAGTGAAGCTAATTCACTGATCCTTTAGGTAACAAACGGATGTTCCTGGAACAAGGTTAGCTTTTGCGACATGTACACAGCGCCGCAGAACAAAGTCCATGTAAAACCGCAAGAACAGATCGAAACTGAATTGAGCAGCATCGCAATCTCAGAACAAAAGATAATGAAGGATATTTCTGCTGGCCGATGTCGACGTCATGACCTTATCCTTTCGACGCCTGAATGACATCATGCGTGAGATTTTACATCGGCAGATCGAGTGTTCAAGTCACTCCGGGGCCACCATATAAAAAAGCCAGTACAAATGTACTGGCTTTTTTCTTTTAATATTTCTTATTTTTATTTTTTAATTAAAACCTGCTAAAGCTAAGGCGCCTATTCCTACACCAATAATGACACCGAGAGGAATATTTACTTTTCTTCTTGGTGTTGCTCCGGAGTCACCATCGGCTCTGGCAACATAAATTTCCTGAGAATAACCAAAACCGTTTAATTCAAACGCTTTTAAACCATTATCACTCAGCTTTAAGCAAATACTATCGATTGCTCGCTTGTGATATTGTTCCATGTGTCATGATGAGACTCGTGTCTCTAAATAAACGAAAGCCCATGTTAAAACTACGGTCGGAGGGTTTATACCAATAGCGGTTCGCTGACCTGACCCCTTTAGGAATGTTATACCAGGATCCACCACGGACAACACGATGTCGACATTCATCGCTCTTATACATTTCGCCATTACTAGGCGCATCAACATAACCTGATTTCCAACAATCACCGGCCCATTCCCAAACATTGCCATGCATGTCATGCAAACCATAGGGACTCGCTTTATACTGACCTACTTTAGCTGTTTTAGCTTCACCATCATTACATTTCGCATGCCTCCAACCATATTGATTAATAGTCTGTGCTACTTCATCGTATAAGTTGGCGTATTTGCATAGCTCTGCTTTTTCATCTCCAAAATGATAATTTGTTGAACTACCCGCTCGTGCTGCATATTCCCATTTAGCTTCAGAAGGCAGGCTGTAGTTGCTGCCGGTTTCCTTATTTAACCAGGCGATATAGGCCTGTGCATCATACCAGCTAACACAGACGACAGGGTGATTATCGGTTTGATCAAAGCCGGGGTTGCGCCAGTTCATTCCTTTTTTCCAGCCAAAATCGAGTCCGTCAACAACACCATAACAACCTTCTTTGTGTAAATTCTGCTCTGCGTCGGTAACATAGTCAGTGGCCTTAACAAATTCTTTAAACTGGCCTACGGTGACTTCATATTTTGCCATTTCAA
>JBELBG010000196.1:0-3660 GCA_042095435.1 Thiotrichaceae bacterium
GACCAGAATGACACGATAGCCTTCTTCTCTTAGCGCTTTACACGCCTGGGCTCCTGAATAATCAAATTCGCAAGCCTGACCGATAACAATCGGGCCCGCTCCAATAATGAGAATACTTTTTATGTCTGTTCTTTTTGGCATCGTTCTTATGATTTATATGCGTTCATTAATTCAGAGAAATGATTAAACAACGGCTGAATATCATGTGGTCCTGGACTCGCTTCTGGATGACCCTGAAAGCCAAACACCGGTTTATCTTTATGATGAACACCTTGTAACGAACCATCAAATAAAGAACGATGTGTTGCCACTAAACTTTCAGACAAACTCTCTTCATCTACAGCAAACCCATGGTTTTGACTGGTAATAAAAACCTGACCTCCTACAAGATCTTGCACAGGATGATTCGCGCCATGATGACCAAACTTCATCTTTATTGTTTTTGCATTCAGTGCCAGTGACAACAATTGATGGCCAAGACAGATTCCAAAAACAGGGATGCCTGTCTCTATAATTTCTTTTATTGCTGTTATCGCATAATCACAAGGTTCAGGATCACCTGGGCCATTTGAAAGAAATACACCATCTGGATTTTCAGCAAGCACATCTTTAGCCGGAGTCTGTGCAGGCACAACGGTGACATCACAACCCTGGTCGACTAATAAACGTAAGATGTTTCGCTTAACACCGAAGTCATAGGCAATAACTTTAAAATCTTTCTTATCCGTATTCGCTTTGTGCCCTTCTTCTAAATCCCATGTTGATTCATTCCATGGGTACGCTTGTTGCGTCGATACTTCTTTGGCTAAATCCATACCGACTAACCCGGCAAAGGATTTTGCTGTTTGTACTGCTTTATCAGGATCAATATTACTACCTGCAATGACACAGGCTTTCATCGCTCCGTTCTTACGAAGATGTCGTGTTAACTGGCGTGTATCAATTCCGGCAATCGCAACAATATTATGTCGTTTTAGATAATCACTCAGGTTCTCGGTTGAACGAAAATTACTGACAACTAGCGGTAAGTCCCGAATAACAAGACCACTAATATAAACATTATCTGATTCTTCGTCTTCCGGGTTCGTTCCGACATTACCAATATGAGGGTGCGTCAAGGTAACGATTTGTTTGTAATATGAAGGATCAGTAATAATTTCTTGATAACCCGTTATTGCAGTATTAAAAACAACTTCGCCAATGGCTTCTCCATCAATACCAATGGATGTGCCATAAAATAATGTACCGTCTTCCAGGGCTAACAGGGCGTCAAACGACAAAAATATTACCTCTCATTTATTTTGAATTACCACTACTGATATTCAGCCGCTTTCGCAGCATACGACCGCCATGGATGGTGGAAGAGCCGAAAATGCAGGAGCTATTTTCGACCAGTCCATACATGGACATAAAAAAGGGAGTAACCGCGTGGCTACTCCCGTAGAATTGGGTCGGGATTATACTGTAATGGTTCGCTAACTGTCTATCAGGATGAAGTAATAAATGAAGCAACAAGAAATGCAAAATAAACAGAAAAAACATCTGGTCTGTTCTTTAGAAGAGCTGAAAAATTCAAAATGTTTAGGACTGGAAATCAATCTCGATAACGCTATTAGTCAATGCTTTCTCGTCTACCACAAAAACAGGGTTTACAGTTACCTTAACCGCTGTCCTCATACCGGAATTAACCTTGAATGGATACCAAACCAGTTTCTCGATACGGGCAACGAATTTATTCAGTGCTCTACCCACGGCGCATTATTCGATATCGAAAATGGTTTGTGTTTAAGGGGACCTTGTGTTGGTGAGCAACTGAAAAATATCGAAAATTGCCTGCTTGAAGACAATATCTACCTAATTTTATAAGGATTAATTGGGGTTAACAGCCTATTTTTAATGTAATTTATTAGCTTCTAATGCTAACCTTAATATAATTATCAAGGTTAATTAGAAAATCATAACGTTTCCGTGAGATCTTTAATCCTAAAACATGAGTGAAAAAAGTCGTCATCTCAATGCATTAAAGACCGGTCAAAAATTACACTGGTATGAAATCAGGGACATACTGGGCCAGGGTGGCTTCGGTATAACCTATCTCGCCCAGGATCTAAATCTCGGTCATGAAGTCGCCATCAAAGAATATCTGCCTGTTGACCTCTCTATCCGTACGAAAAGCGGTACTGTTTCACCTGTATCAGAAGAGCACCATGAACGCTACTATTGGGGACTTGGCCGGTTTTTAGATGAAGCTCGCACGCTAGGACAGTTTAAACACCCTAATATTGTCCAGGTACGTAATGTATTCGAAGCCAATAACACCGCCTACATGGTCATGGAATATGAATTAGGAGAAACATTCCAGGACATTCTTAACCGCCGCAAAACGGTAAGTGAATCCGATCTGAAAACGATTATTTTCCCGATTGTGGATGGAATGAAAGTTGTTCATGCAGCGGGGTTTATCCATCGCGATATAAAACCCGCCAATATTTTTCTTCGTGTTGATGGCGATCCTGTTTTACTTGACTTTGGATCGGCTAGAGCATCACTGGAGCAGGGAAACCAGTCTTTGACCAGTATTTTTTCCAGAGGTTATGCCCCGATAGAGCAGTACAATACTTCTGATGAATCTCAAGGTGCCTGGACAGATATTTATGCCTTAGGTGCGACAATGTATCGCTCTGTTAGCGGCATACCACCAACAGATGCCGTTGATCGTAGTGCTGCCATTGCACAAATAGATAGCGATACCTATGTTTCCATCACAGAAATAGCGGGAGATGATTATTCCGAAGACTTTTTAAAAGCGATTGATTATGCATTGCAATTTAGACAACAAGACCGACCTCAATCAATGTCTGACTGGATCGCGACATTTGATAGAAGAAATAGGCCGGATAGGACAAAAGAAAAAAAAGATGGCCAGTCATTGATTGAAAAACAACTGTTAGAGGCCAAAACTGGGGATCCTGTAGCACAATCTAAACTGGCTTTTATGTATGCAAAAGGGATTCATACCAAGCAAGATGCTGGGTTGGCTGTTAACTGGTACATGGAAGCGGCTGAAAACAATCATGTCAATGCGCAATATAATCTGGCTCTTATGTATGCCAAAGGCAGGGGAGTCAAACAAAGCTACAGTGAAGCATTGAGATGGTACACACTCGCAGCAACTCAAGGTGATATTGTTTCACAACACGCATTAGGTGAAATGCATGTTAAAGGTATCGGCACAGATAAGAATCATAAACTGGCTTATAACTGGTTTTTGAAAGCAGCAGAACAAGGTTATACCAATGCCGAATATAAAGTGGCAGAAATGTTACAAAAGGGGAAAGGCGTTGAAGAGGACTTCGAAGCTGCAATTGAATGGTATAGAAAAGCTTCAGAAAAAGGACATGCACTTGCTCAATTAAAACTGGCTTATATGTATGGAAAAGGTCAGGGTATAGAAAGAAATGATACTGAATCTTATCACTGGTTTAGAAAAGCAGCAGAACAGGGACACCCGAAAGCACAATACAATCTGGGGGTGATTTACATTAAAGGAAGAGGTATAGAAAAAAATACAGACGAGGCCTTGAAGTGGTACGAATTAGCAGCACAACAAGGAGATGAGCATGCTATCAAGGCATTAGCACGCTTCAAATCTTAATAAAC
>JBELBG010000197.1:0-2858 GCA_042095435.1 Thiotrichaceae bacterium
CTTACCAATAGCAGGAAGATATGGAAATAAATAAATAATACCCAATCCCGAAATAGTCATCACATAGACATGCCAGGTAACGCCTATTAATTCAGGTAATTGTGCCATGAAAATCAAAATAGCCAGGGCATTAACGAAGCCTGTTACTACAGAACGCGAGACGAAGCGCATCAGGCTACCGAGCTTCAAGTATCCGGCAAAAATTTGTATCAGCCCTGTTAATAAGGTCGTTATTAATAAATATTGTAAGCCATGTTCTTTAACCAAAGTGACCATCAATAACGCCATTGCGCCAGTAGCCGCACTGATCATACCCGGCCGGCCGCCTACAATAGCGGTAATTACCGCAATACAAAGTGATGCATAAAGACCAACTTTTGGATCAACACCGGCGATAATAGAAAAGGCAATCGCCTCTGGTATCAAAGCCATTGCAACAACAAGACCGGCTAAAATATCGCCACGAATGTTACCCAGCCAGTCTTGTTTTTTAGAAAGTAAAAGCATGTCATTCCTCCGAAGCGGCACATTATAGTGACCGATTTCATTCTGGATAGCTTTATATTCATTTCTTCGAAAGAAATTTACAGGATGCCCGAAACAGTTGTTTGCCGTGTTATGCTTGGAAAATAATTAAGAGTTATTGAGTTATTGAGTTATTGAGTTATTGTGAAGAAAATCGCACTTTTTGTAGATGTACAGAATATTTATTACACGACACGTGATACTTATTCCCGTCAATTTAATTACAGAAAACTCTGGGAAACTGTTAGCAATGAAGGTGATATTGTTATTGCCAATGCGTATGCGACACACCGCGGTGATGATAATCAAATAAAGTTTCAGGATGCATTAAAGCACATTGGTTATACCGTTAAACTCAAACCATTTATTCAACGAGCTGATGGTTCTGCTAAAGGTGATTGGGATGTCGGTATTACGATTGATGTAATGGAAGCGGCGAAAGAAGTCGATACCGTTATTTTATTATCCGGTGATGGTGACTTTAGTTTATTACTGGAAAAGATTAAAAATGCTTATGACGTTACGACAGAAGTTTATGGTGTGCCTGAACTGACTGCCAGAAATCTAATTGAATCAGCGACTGTGTTTCATAAAATTGATGACAACTTATTATTATAAAGTGATGACAATACATGGATACCTCTGATTCTTCAGCAAACTTCTCTTCTCTAGATTTATCGCCAGAGATGTTAGATAACATTGCTGCATTGAGTTTCAAGGAAATGACACCCATACAGGCACAAAGTCTTCCTGCTATTCTTGAAGGAAAAGACTTACTTGCACAAGCTAAAACTGGCAGCGGTAAAACAGCCGCTTTTGCAATCGGTTTACTGAATAAACTCGATACAAAAGACTATCAAGTACAGTCTTTGGTGCTTTGTCCAACACGCGAACTGGCAGAACAGGTCAGCACAGAAATCCGTCGTTTCGCACGTGCAATACCGAATACAAAACTGGTCACATTATGTGGCGGCAAACCGATGTTACCGCAATTAGGTTCACTGGAGCACCCACCGCATATTGTCGTCGGCACCCCGGGCAGAGTATTAAAACATCTTGACAAAGATAGTTTAAAACTAAATGCTTTAAACACACTGGTTTTGGATGAAGCTGACCGCATGTTAGACATGGGTTTTTATGATGAGATTATGCGCGTTATAAATAAAACACCAAAACAAAAACAAAGCTTATTATTTTCTGCTACTTACCCTGAACAGATTAAAAAAATCAGTCATAAAATTCAAAACAACCCGATTGATGTTCACGTTGAATCCGTACATGACGATAACGATATTAAACAACTGTTCTACGAAGTAGACGCGGGACAACGAAGCCAAACATTAGTTACTTTAATAAAACACTATAGACCAGAGTCCAGTATTGTTTTTTGTAATACGAAACAACAATGTCAGGAACTGCTTAATGTTTTATCAAAACAGGATTTTCATGTTTGTTCCTTACATGGTGATCTGGAACAACGTGAGCGCGATCAAGTCATTGTACAATTTTCTAATAAAAGCAGTTCTATCTTAGTTGCGACTGATGTTGCTGCACGTGGGCTCGATATTAAAGAATTATCTGCTGTGATTAATTTTGAATTATCACCCGATCCCGAAGTGCATATTCATCGGATTGGTCGAACCGGTCGCGCCGGTAGTCAGGGTTTGGCTTTAAGTTTATTTCTACCTTCAGAAAAATTCAGACTGGAAAAAATAGAAGCGTTTACAAATCAGCCTGTTGTCATTGAAAAAACATCAAACCTGAAAACAAATCAACACGAGAAGTTGTATCCACCAATGGTAACTTTCGGTATCAATGGCGGCCGTAAAGATAAAGTTCGTGCTGGCGATATTTTAGGTGCGCTAACGGCGAATAAGACAATTGCCGGTAAACAAATTGGTAAAATCGATATATTCGATAAATACGCTTATGTCGCAGTCGAACAAGCAGTCGCGAATAAAGCATTGGAAACGCTATCGAGTGGAAAAATTAAGGGACGAAAATTCAAAATTAAAAGGCTTCATTAATCTAATAAATTCATACTCATCGTATTTTCTACACTTGCCTCATAGCAGTAAAAAGCCAGCCTGATTCTACAAATAAATTGCTAAGTATTTGATAGTTATTGCCGATAAAACGATACGGATTATGCTTTTTTAAGCATCAAACAGAAAATACAACAGGTTAATGACTCAGACAGCGAATAAAAAAATTGGCTCGATTTAAGATAAAAAAACGTCTTGGCGAAGGCATGCAAGGCAAAGTTTATCTGGGTTGGGTTCAGGAACTCGAACGTCACGTTGCCTTGAAGTTGATTAAACCAAATTCAGGCA
>JBELBG010000197.1:2868-3660 GCA_042095435.1 Thiotrichaceae bacterium
TGGTTCACAGGAAATTATAAATGAAGCGCGCGTTACTGCGAGATTTTCTCATCCGAATATTGTTCAACTTTATGAAGTAACAAGCTACGACGGGATGCCACTACTGATATTCGAATACGTTGACGGTATAACGCTGAGTGATCATTTGAAGGAAAAAGGGCGCTGTAACGAAAAAGAAGCCTTATCGATTATTAATAGTATTACTTCAGCATTAAAGACAGCGCATGAACAAAATATCATGCATCTCGATTTATCACCGCGTAACGTTATGATTGATAAAGAAGGGCGTTGTCGAGTTATGGACTTTGGTTTGGCCACTATTATTGCCCATGCCGATACTTCAACAAAAAGAACAACAGCCGCAGGTACACCAAAATACATGACTCCCGAACATGTATCAGGTACAGACTTATCGCCCGCATCGGATATCTACACGCTCGGTTTAATTTACTATGAGTTGTTGACAGGTAAGTCAGCTATTTCAATAAATGATGATGACATTATCAGTTCAGTTAGAAATGCAGACATTGATTGGCGCACTTTACAACATTTGTGCATTAGACCTGAGGTAATAGTCACTATTCGTGACATGATTAATGTTAATCAAAAAACACCGTATTCAATCTGCAACCGAACTCCTGCCGGTCTTAATCGATATTACTTCTATACAAAAAGATGAAGAAAAAGGAGAGTTATCTGTAGAGTTTTTATTACGCCGTTTACTGTACCCCGTCAGTCCCATGTGGACCAACTAGCCTAATTGCCTAAGAGATAGTTTTCGTTCATCGTTAA
>JBELBG010000198.1:0-3624 GCA_042095435.1 Thiotrichaceae bacterium
CGATCTAAACATATATTGAGGTTGTAATACCAGGTTTTGCATACTTCCTTAGGGCAACTTCTATTCCTTCGACAGGACTGCTATTTGAGTAATCACCCCAGTTTTGAAAAAGCGCAATCACATTCTTCCTTCTGCGTTCAGTATCCGGTATCCATTTGCCCTCATAACCCGAAATAATCGACTTTCCCATATCGTTTAATATCTGAAAGCCTTTCACCTTAGGATGAATATTCAATACATTGATAATTTCTGATGTCACTTTTGGCCATATTTGCCGCATACTGCCTGATGTATCAATAACAAAAACGACATAATCACTATCAACCGGGATCCCACCCACTTCCTCATCTCTGATCTGGTTTTTAGAACTTGGCGTCGATATCGATGCTTGTTTTAATGTTGTTTCAACTAAAGAAAGTCCCTGGATATCTTCAACAATAGATGATTTGAGATTTTCTTGACTGGATGTAGCACTCTTGTTTTCTGTAATTAACTTATTAATTGAGTCATTATTTTTAATGACGTTTGCATATATATTATTTTTCTCTTCGATCTCCCCTTGTGTGCGAACAATATTATTTTCAAGTTCAATAATAATACTCACCAGATTAGAGATAACAGTTTCAGAAATAATATCGACAGCTTCATTCGGTTTGGAAATTAAAATTAACATGATTACTGCACCAAACCCGCAAGAGATTATGTCTAGAAAAGACAGATTAAAAATATCGAATGACTTGTTACGTTTTTTCATGGCCAGTTTAATGCCGGACTAATTAACAAACCACCTGTCGTAGCACTCCAGCTCCAGTATTCGTTAATGGCATCAGGATCACCTTCTATAGGAAGCAAAATAATATTGGTTTTTACATTTTGCGTTGAACTCTCTTGCAGAGTTTGTCTAAAAAGTTTGATTCTACATTCACCCGAAATCGTATTTGAAGAACCACGCAAAGAACTACAATTGGCAAAAGGGTTCAAACTTTTGTATCGCGACTGCCCTTTCGTCGGAAGCCCATCAGTAATGACATATAAGCTTGATGGCGCATATTTTTTTAACTGTTCTAAACCAATTTGAAGATTGGTGCCGCCTGATGGAATCACCGCTTCCAGTTGAGAAAGAATGGTACTGACCGTATTCGGATCAGCTATATTTTTCCAACCTGGCTTACCTAATTCATCAGCTTTTTCATTAAAATGAATAACGACAATTTCACTCGACTTTGGTGCTCTTGCTAATAACCATTGCACAATTCTTTTTGTTCTGAGCCACTTGTCTGCATTCTTTTTTTCCTGATCCGAACCATTTTTTACTTTAATGATATCGATCAGTTTTTCATGCGTCATAGAGGCACTGCTATCGACCAGAATAGCAATTCTCCCACCTTCAACTTTCAAACCTAATAAATAGTTTTCCTCATTTATCACTTCTGTTTGTACGAGATCACTTTGTTTTTTTACTTCTATATCTTTGATACTGTTTTTTAATTTTTCCAGGTCTTGATTTAATGATTTTATTTGTTGAGATTCTGTTTCATTTTTTGATCGAATAGAAGCAAGCTGACTTTTTAATGCGTTTTGTTTTTTGATTTCATTATCAAGACTGCTTGATAGGTCATTTAAGTTCTTTAATTTTTCATTTTCTAATTCAGACAATCTACTGATATCGCTTTGTAATTTTTCGACTTCACTATTCGTTGTTGAGGCAGTGTCATCAACATTGGTTTTCACTAACATAAAGACAAGTATTACTGCGCCAAGACCGCATGACATGATATCCAAAAATGCCAGATTAAATCCTTCTGTTTCCTTGCGTTTAGACAAGTATCACACTCTACCTGATACGATTGATTATAAATTTTTCGCAATATTCCTGAGTATCTAAAATCTGGCTATCCTGCAATCGTTGTAGTTGATGAAATAAAAACATCATGAAGATACTGATTAATAACGCGACAAATGTTGAATTGAAAGCAACCCCCAAACTATCTGTCATACCTGATATATCACCAGCAAGTGCCTCATCTGCCAGAGATAAGGCCTGTCCTATACCACGCACCGTGCCAATAAAGCCGATTGATGGAATAGCCCATATCAAATAGCGAATCATCGTATTCTCGGAGTCATAGCGAATGGAGATATTTTCCAAATTGCTTTCTATCGCATCTGAAAGGTTTTGCACATTTTTAGTAACAGAATATCGTAATAATGATGATCGGACTGTTTGTATTAACGGTGTCTTTAAACAATCTTTTGGTAATTTCTTATCAATATTCTGGATTAATAGTTCAACATCAGGTTCAGCTTGCGCTGATTTATTTTCCTCATCTTCTAACTCCTTAATCAAATCCAGAGTGAAGATATATTTTGTGCCAAGGATCGTTTTATAATTACTCAAAATCATGAAACAACCCCAGAACATTAATATGAAACAAATTTCCTGTTCATAATCTTTAATAATGACGACAAATTCTCTTGGCGTAGACTGTGATTGCTGTTGCGCTGTTTCAATAATTTTATTTGCTTCAGGGCGTACATAACCAACATAGGCAAAATGCACGATAATGATTGAAATAATAAGTGCTATAAAATTTTTGATCATATTTTCAAATATCAATAGGAAATGAAGCGGGAGAATTGAGACTTATTTGTGGCTTTCCTGCCATAGCATTATTGTACAAGAAGAATGATACCAATAAGGTTGCTGTCAAAATAATAATAATAACCTTCTTTTTACTGAAAAGTGATAGCTGACTCATGTATCTACTCCATATAAACATATCTTGCTAATCTAAAACCGACATCATCTCTATTGCTAGTGCTACCTTCCCTAAAAGACGCCCTTAATTCGGTGATAGAACCTGACCTCCAATTAGCACCTTTAATGACACGATTGTAACCTATATCTGTACTAAATGGATTCGTATATATTTTGTCTGATACCGGTGGCTCAATGATATAAGGATCATGCGTCCATTCACTGATGTTACCGCCCTGATCAAATAAACCAGACTTCTCCACTGCAAAACTTTTGACTGGCGCAGACTTAGCATAACCATCGTTATACCTTGGCACATATATTTTCACACTTCCTCTGGCCGATTCATCGGCTATATTAACCATTCCTTTCGGGATAACGGCTTCATCTCCCCAAACAAAAACAGTTTGCTTTCTTTTCCCGGATTTTCTCGCTAACCATTCCCATTCTGCTTCTGTCAATAACCGGTATCCATCAGCATTATTATTTATGGAAATTAACTTATTATTTTTTATGTGATAAACAGGAGTGAGCCTTTCTATGCCACTTAACCAATTACAATATTTAATTGCATCAATCCAGAATACTGAAGTAACAGGATGGCTTGGATCGCCGCTAACATTTTTATTGAATTTCTTATATTCGGCATAAGTGACTTCACTAATGCCTACATAAAACGATCGCGTTAATTTAATTTGTTTAAGAAACTCGTTAGCTCTTTGTCCGATTTCACTTCGATCAGCACCCATCATATACGTTTCGTAAGGCTTGAATAATTTTAATTCACCCCCTGCATGATTTTTATACGTTGTTTTAGCTTCATTTATTTTTGCCTGTTTCTTTGTAACTAAACGTACATCAATGAC
>JBELBG010000199.1:0-3606 GCA_042095435.1 Thiotrichaceae bacterium
CGTGAAGAAATAATGAACTAAAATATTGGAATGGGATTATTTTAGTGGATAAGTTAGAGTCATGAAATACAACAGCAATATGGCACGATATAGTGGTTTTACATTAATCGAAGTTATTTTGGTAGTTATTCTTGTTGGGATACTTGCTGCCTATGCCATTCCTAACCTGGATCTTGATGGTTTTCGTGCGCAAGGGTTTGAGCAGCAATCAATGGCAGCTATTCGATATGGTCAAAAGCAAGCTATTGGTAGTGGCTGTAATATAAGTGTGTCAATCACAGTTTCAACATGTACAGTTCAATATGGGACGCCTGTCGAAACAGGGTGTGCTGCAGCTTCAACATCATTAATTAATCCTGCTAACGGGCAAAGTAATTTCTGTAATAACAGTACGCCTGACACAGGGGCTTTACTTCCTGCAAGCATACAGTTTGATAAAATTGGTCGACCTACAGGTAGTTCAAGTATAAATTTAGGCACGACTACAATAACTATTGAGCCTGAAACGGGTTTTGCTTATGAATAAAGTCAGGTATCGAATTCATGGTTTTATTTTGATTGAGCTTGTTGTTGGTATAGTAATATTATCTATAGGTACTGCAGCATTTTTAACCTTGGTTACAAACACAACAAAAAACAGTGTTGATCCGCAAATACGTGTTCAGGGAAATGCAATAGCGCAAGCCTATCTCGAAGAAATTATGCTCAGTTCATTTTGTGATCCAGATTGGGATCCTGATATCGATCTTGACGGTGATCCATTAACTAATCCTCAAAACTGTCCTGTGGATTGCGTTTCCTCAGCATGTACAGTTTGTAAAGCGAGTGGCACTGGATGGAGTATGGAATCAAGAAATACTTACGATGATGTATGTGATTACACATCTATAGTTGGAGCAGCAGCTACCGATCGAAATGGACTTTCATTGGGAACAGTTGGTGACTATACAGTCACTGTTACAGTTGATGATGTTGGCGTATCGTTGAATACTTCTGCGACGAGTAACGCTGGTCAGGTTGTACGTGTTGATGTCGATGTCACTCATACGTCCGGTACTTCAATGCAGTTAAGTTCTTTTAAAACTAATTATTAATGCAAGAATGTGAATTTAAGAATCAATAAAGGTTTTACTTTGATAGAAATGATAATTGTCATTTTAATCATTGGTATTTTATCAGGTGTACTCTTTACTATTCTTATAGGTCCAATGCGTTCGTATGTTGATGTAGAAGAGCGCATGAGACTTGTCGATGTTGCCGACACAGCATTGCAAAGAATGACACGCGAAATACGTTTGGCATTACCAAACAGCATTCGTGTTACAGCAGGTCCTTCAATAGAGTTTTTGCGTACTTTAGACGGCGGACGTTATCGAGCGAAACCAGCAGGTGGTGCAGGTACTGGTGTTTGTCCTACTGGTATAGGTGGTGGACCACTTGCTCAAGATAGATTAAGTTTTTCGGCAACGACTGATTGTTTTGAAGTATTAGGTACATTATCTAATGTTGCTGACATTGTAACCGGTGGTACTTGTCTCGATAGTTCCGGAGATTGTCTGGTTATTTATAATACAGGCCAAACGGGTGCGAATGCTTATAGTGATGATAATATGGCGGAAATAACAGCCGTTACTGCCAACTCAATTACGTTTTCTGGAGCACCACCTTTTCCGAATAAGTCACCACGGCAACGTTTTTTTATTGTTGATACTCCTGTTAATTTTGTCTGTAATACGGGTGCTAACCAGATTACTCGACATGATGATTATACTATTGGAGGTGCAGTAGGTACGGGGAATTTACTGGTAAATCAAGTTTCTGCCTGTGATTTTAAATATGATCCCGGTAGTGCAAGTAGAGCAGGGCTGGTTTCTCTTAGTATAACTATTCAGGATAGTTCATTAGGTGGTGGTAGTGTGACATTACTCCAACAAGCACATGTCGATAATCAGCCATGAGAGTACTTTATAAAGCACAAAAGGGATTCAGCATTATTGTCGCAGTGGTGCTTATTGTGCTATTTGCATTGATTGGTGGTTATATGGCGACATTAACAAGCGTTGGTTCATTGAATACCACTGTTTCTGCAAGTGGAATGCAAGCCTGGTTTGCAGCGCGTAGTGGAATTGAATGGGCAGTTAGAGATCTAATTGTTGGCGGTGGTGGATGTGCGGGTACTCCGATTACACTTTCTGGTGGGAATACTGATGGTTTTTCTGTTGCCCTTACTTGTTCCCCAGCGTCATTCACAGAAGCGGGCATCGGTACTTATAATGTTTATAATCTAACATCAAGGGCTACTCGAGGAACATCAGGAAATATTGGGTATGTCAGTAGGCAGCTTGATGTTTCTATAACGGACGCGCCTTAATTATTATTTATAACCATTCTGTCGCCACGCTTCATAAAGAATAATACTGGCTGAGTTCGATAAATTTAAACTACGGCTATTTTCCAGCATTGGAATTCTTAAGACTTTCTCTGAATCAAACGCTTCTCGAATTTCTGTGGGTAAGCCTCGTGTCTCCGGGCCAAATATAAAACTATCGTTTTCATTAAATTGACAATCTGAATAAGTTTGTGTGCCTTTGGTAGATATGGCGTAAAGCGATTCGCTTCCCTGTCTATTGATATAATCCTGATAATTATCATAGTGATGTATGATGGATTGATCGATATAATCCAGTCCGGCGCGGCGCAGACTTTTTTCATTCATATCAAAGCCGAGAGGATGAATTAAATGTAATTTTGCACCCGTGTTTGCACATAGGCGTATAATGTTACCGGTGTTTGGCGGAATTTCCGGTTCAAATAAAACGATATTAAACATAGAACAATTTTATATTTCTGAGAGACAATATCCAGTATGGAAAATACATCATTAAGTGACGAAGACAAAAAGAAACTGGAAGTTGATTTTTGTGGCTTAAAATTAAATTCACCTTTAGTGTTGCTTTCCGGCTGCGTCGGGTTTGGTGAGGAATATACACGTATTAATGGTTTTTCCAATACGGATGTTGGCGCAATCTGCCTAAAAGGCACTACACTAGAACCGCGCCTTGGTAATGCGCCACATCGTGTTACCGAAACGTATATGGGAATGATCAATGCCATAGGCTTACAAAATCCAGGCACACAAATTGTCGTTGATGAATATCTGCCGAACCTAGATTTTACCGAGACGAGATTCATTGCAAATCTTTCCGGCACAACCGTAGAGGAATATCATGAAATAACACGACTATTTGATGATTCACCGATCGATGCAATGGAAATCAATATTTCCTGTCCGAATGTAAAAGAGGGTGGGGTTGCATTTGGTAATGATCCCGATATGTCAGCACGTGTGGTTGAAGCCTGTCGTAAGGCGACAAAGAAACCATTAATCACCAAACTTTCGCCAAATCAAACCGATATTGCTGAAAACGCACGTCGCTGTATAGAAGCAGGTACAGATGGATTCGCTGTGATTAATACCTTAATGGGTATGGCAATAGACATTAATTCAAGAAAACCTGTTATTGGTAATAATCAAGGTGGTTTATCCGGCCCGGCAATAAAACCGATTGCTCTGTTAAAAGTTCATCAGGTTCATCAGGTTGCTAA
>JBELBG010000200.1:0-3528 GCA_042095435.1 Thiotrichaceae bacterium
TACTTCTGTATTTCTGATAAATCTTTTGCTTCCTGTGCTGCTTTTTGTTCTGCTTCCAGTTCGTCCTGTAAAGCTTTTTCACGTGCTTTACGTTCGGCTTCTTCTTTTTCCTTACGTTTTCTTTCTGCTTCTTTTTCCTTCTCAGCTTCTATCTTTTTGCGTTCTTCTTCGCGCTTCTTCTTTTCAGCCGCTTCTTTTTCCTTACGTTTTTTCTCTACTGCTGCCTTTTTCTTCTTTTCTTCTTCTAGTTTCTTTAAACGTAATTTCTCTTTCTCGGCTTTTTTTTGTGCCTGTTCTTTTTTCTTTTCAGTTTCCTGCTTCTTTTTTAATTCCTTTTCTTTTCTTTCGAGTTCTTTTTTGCGCTTTAATTCATCTTGTTTCTTTTTTTCTTCTTTTTCCTTTAATCGCTTTAACTCCTGATCAATCTGGTTTTTATCAACAGCCGTTGCCTTGACAATATTTACCATTGGTTTCGGCGGTGTTATTGGCTTTGCAGTAAAATCAAAACTGAAAAAAAGCACAACACCTATGATAAGGTGAAGAGTCAAAGACAATAATAATGACCGTGAAGTTATAAACCTGTTTTCACGCATGAATTATTTTTCAGGTGGATCCGTCATCATGCCGACAGACGGAACACCAGCACGTTGCAGTAACGACATAGCTTGTACGACTTGTCCATAAGGCACATTGGCATCGCCGCCAATAAGCACAGGTATTCCCGGCTGGTATTTTAATAAGGCGCTAACGCGATTTAACAAAACTTCTGCTTTAACAGGTTTGTCCTGATTATCACCGTAGTTAATGTAATAGTTGCCTTCTTTATCGATATTAACAATAACCGGCTCTTTTTCGTTGGGCGGTAAAGGCTCAGAGGCGGTTTGTGGCAGATCAACTTTAATACCCTGGCTTAATAGCGGCGCTGTTACCATAAAGATAATCAACAATACCAACATAACATCAATGTATGGCACAACATTGATTTCTGATATCGGTCGTTTTTTATTTCTTTGTCGCATTATCTGCTGGCTTGTTTAAGAATGTGCATGTCTATGTAATATTGAAGAAAACTCTTCCATAAAATTGTCATAACGATTGATCAAACGCTCGACATCATAAGAATAACGGTTGTAGGCAATTACAGCAGGGATAGCCGCAAATAATCCCATTGCTGTTGCGATCAGTGCTTCACTAATACCCGGTGCAACCATGGCTATGGTGGCTTGTTGAACGGTGCCTAAAGCCTGGAAGCTGTTCATAATCCCCCAGACTGTGCCAAACAAACCAACATAAGGGCTGGTTGAACCAACCGTTGCCAGAAAAGACAGGTTGGTTTCGAGATATTCCATTTCTCTGTTCATGGCAATGCGCATGGCACGTTGCGAACCATCGAGTACGGCTTCAGGATCGATACGTTCCTGTTTATTTAAACGCGCGAATTCCTTAAAACCGGTTTCAAATATTTTTTCCATGCCGTTCGGTTCATAATGTCGGGCAGTAATCTTTGTAAATAAAGGACTAAGATCTTCAACTGACCAGAACTGATCTTCAAATTCTTCTGCTTCATTTTTAGCTTTTTTTAATATGATGCGTTTATTAATGATCATGGTCCACGAGACGATTGAAGCAACAACAAGCGTTAACATCACTAGTTGAACAAGTAAACTGGCATTAAGAATAAGATCAAGAATGGAATGATCAGTTGTCATAAATTTGAAACCTTTAGTTGGGCCCGATTGAATGTACGTTTTTCAGGTTCAATTGCGACGACTAGACAAATCGGCAGGATTGCCGATTTGCATCGCTGTAAGCGGCCCCGGAGGGGTGCGGCATAGGGTTGTGCCGCATGCAAGCTGCGCATAGCTATTCTAAACAAGGCTATTGCTGTCAAGCAAATGAACCTGAAAAACGTACGGTCGAATGGGTAAGCAGAAAAAAAATTATTTTTATAACTGTTTAAAGAATGAATCAATATTTGAGTATACATAATCATAATATTTGGGCTCATCAACCGGAGGTTTCAGGTTTGCAGAGCTCCGTTAATAATTCTTCCGGCATCGGTGATGCTTTCATTGTTGTTGCGTTCAAACAGGCAACTTTGACTTCAGCCTGTGTTAGTAATTCATCGCTTTCATTATAAATCTGTTGTTGAAATGTAATACTGGCACCGCGATGTTTTAGTATTGATGATGAAACGTTGAGTAAATCATCAAGCTTTGCCGGTTTTTTATAATCAATCGATACGCTTTTCACTGCGAATATTAAATCATTTTCTTTTATTAATTGTTTATGTTCAAAACCAATGCTGCGTAACCATTCTGTTCGCGCGCGTTCCATAAAACGTAAATAGTTAGCATAAAAAACAACACCGCCGGCATCGGTATCTTCATAATAGACTCTGACTTGCCAATTAAATTCTGTGCTCACGAATACTTGAGTCCTTTAGTCTTTATCGTCGTTAAATAAATCATCTGCCTGTACAAATTCTTTCGGTGCTTCCAGACCAAAGTGATGCCAGGCTGTTTTCGTTGCTACGCGGCCTCTTGAGGTTCGCATGATAAAGCCTTGTTGAATTAAATACGGTTCGAGTACATCTTCAATCGTATCGCGTTCCTCACTAATTGCCGCAGCAAGACTGTCTACGCCAACCGGGCCACCATCAAATTTTTGCAATATCGCCAATAGTAATTTTCGATCCATCATGTCAAAACCGTGTGCATCAACATTAAGCATGTCCAATGCGAGTGTGGATATTTCGCCAGTAATGACGCCGTTTCCTTTAACCTGGGCATAATCGCGCACACGACGTAACAAACGGTTGGCAATACGCGGTGTACCGCGTGAACGCGCGGCAACTTCGGCAGCACCTTTGGCTTCTATTTCAACTTCTAGAATATTGGCTGAACGAGTGACAATCTGGCTTAATTCTTCTGGGGTATAAAATTCCAGCCGCTGAACAATGCCAAAGCGATCACGAAGCGGCGAAGTCAGTAGCCCGGCTCGGGTTGTCGCGCCAACCAGTGTGAAGGGTGGCACATCGAGTTTGATTGCGCGAGCCGCAGGACCTTCACCAATCATAATATCAATTTGGTAATCTTCCATTGCTGGATACAGTACTTCTTCAACAACCGCACCTAGACGATGGATTTCGTCGATAAAAAGTACATCGTGCGGCTCAAGATTGGTTAATAAGGCAGCTAAATCACCGGGGCGTTCCAATACCGGACCTGATGTTTGGCGCATATTCACGCCCATTTCATTGGCAATAATGTGTGCCAATGTTGTTTTACCTAATCCCGGTGGGCCGAATATCAACACGTGATCAAGTGATTCACCGCGTTGGCGTGCCGCGCCAATAAAAATATCCATTTGTTCGTGCACAGACTTTTGCCCAAGGTAGTCTTGTAGACGTTTCGGGCGTAGTGCATTGTCAGCTACATCATCTTCGGCTGAGTTTTGGGGTGAAATAACTTCGTTAGGTTCGACCATGTCGGGTGTCTATTTTCCCTGTAAACGTATGAATAAGCT
>JBELBG010000201.1:0-3510 GCA_042095435.1 Thiotrichaceae bacterium
ATAAGCGGGCGGTTTGTTATCAACTGCAAAGACCTCGGCTTTGGGTTTGAATTGTTTGCAGGTTGAAGGCGTTCCTAGTAGCAGAACATCATTTCTTTTCGACTCAAATTTCTGGTGAATATGTCCCCAGATGATGCCGCGTACATTATTAAAGTCATCAATCACATTCAGGAAATCATCGGCATTATTAAGAATCATCGTATCCATCCACGAGCTGTTGATAGAAACCGGATGGTGATGCAATGCAATTAAACAATGTTTATTAGTATTCGATTCTAATGTCCTTCTCAGAAACGCCAGCTCAGCCTCTGTAAATTCACCGCTATGTGAATTTTCCAGGCGTGAATTCAGTAAAATAAGCAACCACGAATTGATATTAAGTAGTTTACCTGTATCAAATCCATTTTCGCCCATGATGTACTCCATCGTCTGCGGATCATCATGATTACCGGGTAAACTCATTAGCGGAATAGTGAGCGGTGATAAGTGATCAGCCACTTTTTGATAAGCGTTTTTACCAGGTTCATGAACAAGATCGCCTGTCAAAACAACACAATCTGTATCAGGCTCATCCGTTTTAATTTTTGTAACAACCTGTTTCAGGCTTACTGACGTGTCAAAATCATTAAATGCCTTTGGTTTTGGTCCATCATCAAGGATGTGTGTATCCGTAATTTGGATTAACTTGATTGAAGAAGTCATATCAATTCTGATTATGACTGAAAATCAGGACAGTTTTTATCGATTTTAAAAACTATTCGTTGTACTGAAAAATTGAATGCATTTCGTCAGCAAAACCCTTTAATTTGCGTTTACCGATAAAGGTATAGCGTTCATCCACTGTATTATCCATAACCTTGCTTATACTGTTAGTCAGAACACAACGATTATAACGTTTTAATTTACTAATATTATCGCTGGGGATTTCTATATCTCGAACTTGTGTTTTCTCTATTCGTGACGCACGGCATATTGGCAAGCCTGTTCTATCATGTCCGTAACTAGGATGAGTAATACCAGAGTCAAGAGTGACGCGAATATTTGCTGAATGGAGGTTCTCATTTTTTGTTGCCTGCCATTCCAGTAGTCTCTTTGCAGCAGAAACAGCGGACAGACTTGAATCAAATACAGCAAGATAACCATCACCCATATGCTTTAACAATAGCAGTCTCTCCTGTTCCCTCCCGATAATCGTTGCTCTAAGTAATTGAGAAATATGATTCACTTCATCCAAACCAATTTCCATCGAATCGCAGATATCGACCAGACAAACACCATGACTATCACCAAGATCAGATTGCGTATCAACAAGTGTATTAGCTGCCGTTTTTTCAAGTAGATCACCGTGTTCATCACAAGGTGTAATCCACATCATCATATCGGACATAAGCACACAGGTTTTTTCAATTAATGGCATTTCCTGATCCTGGATTACCTGATTATGTAATACCGTACCGTTTGAACTACCGGTATCAATGATGCAAAGTTGATTTTTAATGCGGTCTAACATGCAGTGTCTTCGTGAGACACAATTACTGGAGTTGCGTAAATCGTTATCAGAGTGACGCCCTATATGGAAAGGAAGATGAGCTTCGGTTAACCACATTGACCAGCCCATATCAAACTCTAATAAGGCTAACCGGCGATTCGACATTAAAAATCTCCTGAATCATTCCCAAAAAATCGGGAAAAATATTGTTCTAAAATTTTATTGTTATAAAAATAATTTTCTTACAAGACTTAAAGTAACCTCTAAATAATATTCATTAAAGTCTTTTTTTTCATATAGTTATAAAAGTTATTTAAAAAAAGTGTCACCTATAAAATACATGTCACCTGAGTGTGACGCATTAAAAACGTGCCTAGTGGAAAAAGTTTTCGATATCCTCAATATCATGTGTAACAGGCATAGGCGGTAAAGAATTAATCAACCGTTTGCCATAAGCTTTGCTGACATGTCGCTTATCACAAATAGTACAAACGCCTCTATCTGTCACATCACGAATTAAACGACCCACCCCTTGTTTTAATGCAATGGCAGCCTGTGGTACTTGATACTCCATGAAAGCATTACCACCTTGCTTACTGAAATGATTCAGTCGAGCTTGTAAAACCGGATCATCAGGGCTTGCAAAAGGCAGTTTATCAATAATGACTGAAGAGAGCGCTTCACCCTTAACATCAACCCCCTCCCAGAAACTGCTCGTCCCTAACAGAACGGCATGTTTTGTTTCCCGAAATTGATTCAGTAATTCTGAACGCGGTGCTTTGCCTTGAATAAAGATGGGATAATCAATTCTCTCTGAGATTATACTAGCGGCCTTGTTCAGCGCACTGTGACTGGTAAAAAGCACGAAAGCATGACCATCACTAAAAGAAAGCAGTTTTATTGTTTTTTCAATAAAGGCATCAAAAAATTCAGGATGATTCGGTTCTGGTATATCAAGCGGCAGATATAAACGTGTTTGTTTCTGATAATCAAACGGACTATTCCAGACTTCAGCGAGGCACTCTTCAAGTCCCAATTGCCGATTAAAATGATCGAAACTATTATTTACAGCGAGACTGGCTGAAGTAAAAATACTGGTTGCATCATAATCCTTTAGTCTCTGCTGAAAAGTTTCGGCAATGTTAACGGGGGTTTGATTAAAATAAAGATGCTGTCCTCTTATTTCCAGCCAACGAATAGAATCTTCATTATTTGATTCCATATAGTTATCAATATAATTGTAATGCGCTTTTGCGCGTTGCCAGCAATTATCCAGAAGTTTACCTCGTTCATTCGCCGCATCAAGAATATCAATAACAAGCTGATACGCTTCCATTAACTTAGGCAGCTCGACGGATAAATCAGTTTTCTCCCAGGTTTCCTGCCAACTCTTACGTTGATCCTTACGACCGAATAACAAGCGGCAATCACGAATCGTTTTTTCAAACTTGCTTAACGCTTCATCTATATCCTGAATATCTTTTGCTTCTTCATGAACCGCGCTTCTGGTATCGGTAATAAGCTCAAGTAACTGACGTGTTCCCAACGTTTTACTAAAATAGCTTGAAGCTAATTCCGGTAATTGGTGCGCTTCATCAAAAATAATCAAATCCGCTAAAGGTAAGACCTCGCCAAAACCACTCTCACGTAAACCCATATCAGCTAATAACAAATGATGATTTGTAATCACCAAATCCGACTCAAGTGCTTTTTTTCTATTCTTAAAAACAAAACAGGACTCATACTCAGGACAGCTTTGACCCAGGCAGTTTTCAGTCGTTGAAGTAATAGCCGGACGGATAAACGAATTCTCTTCAATCATACCAAGCTCGTTGATATCTCCGGTTTTTGTAGAAGAAGACCACTCAGATGCTTGCTGTAAATCATTTATATTTTTATAGCTTAAGCCTTTCGCATCATTAATAGCCGTATGTAAGCGTTGTAAGCAAAGATAATTCGAACGCCCTTTCAGTACCATTGTTGTCGCTGGTGACTCGAGCGCTTTTAATACGATAGGTAAA
>JBELBG010000202.1:0-3481 GCA_042095435.1 Thiotrichaceae bacterium
GAAATAATCTGTAGTCATGCTTGTTACTTCAGATTCACAAGCAATTTCTAATAATAAGTTTTTTAAAAAAAAATCATTATTATTTTCCAAATGGAATAGTACTTTAGTTTTACTGTCTTTCTTATTCAGTATCCCTGTTGTTGTTATTCTTGCCTCTGTTTTTTTTCCGGAAAAACAGGTTTGGTCTCATTTAGCAGAGACAGTATTAACAGATTATATCGTTAATTCCTTAGTACTTTTTATTGGCGTTGGTTTTTTGAGTCTGATACTCGGCGTTATTCCCGCATGGTTAGTTACTATGTATCGCTTTCCTTTAAGTCGCTATCTTGAATGGGCTTTATTATTACCAATGGCAATGCCTGCTTATATTATTGCTTATAGTTATACCGGCATGCTTGATGTTGCTGGTCCTTTACAAACTTCGCTAAGAGAAATAACCGGTTGGCAATATCGTGATTACTGGTTTCCTGAAGTGCGATCTTTGGGTGTTGCGATAGCTATGTTGTCTTTGGTGTTATATCCGTATGTTTATTTATTAGCACGAGCTGCGTTTATCGAACAATCCATCTGTGTCTTGGAAGTCTCGAGAACCCTGGGATGTAATTCACTTAATGCATTCCGCCGTGTTGCACTACCTCTGGCACGTCCGGCTATCATGGTTGGTTTATCCCTAGTTGTAATGGAAACACTGGCAGATTACGGTACGGTGCAATACTTTGGTATATCTACATTTACGACGGGTATCTTCAGAACATGGTTTGGTTTAGGTAACAGTCTGGCTGCGGCGCAGCTGTCTGCCTTATTACTCATTTTTGTTGCTGTTTTTTTATATCTGGAAAAGCGTTCGCGTAGACAGGCGCGTTTTCACCATACTAGTAGCCGTTACAGTTCTTTGCTGCAAAAACAGTTAAATAAAACAAAAAGTGTTATCGCGTTAATTGTTTGTGTTACACCTGTCTTATTAGGCTTCATTGTTCCGGTTTGTTTTTTATTCGATCTGGCTTTAGATACTTATTCAGAAGTATTAAATAAAGATTTTTATACGTTATTGTTTAACAGTTTAATGCTTGCCTTTATAACAGCGATACTTGCGCTATTAATTGCGCTGTTTATGGCGTATTCAAATAGAAACACAAACTCTGCTGTTAATCGTTTTATGGTACGTTTAGTTAGTATGGGCTATGCCATTCCTGGTACCGTTATTGCTGTGGGGGTACTGATTCCGTTTGCCTGGTTTGATAATACACTCGATACTTTTTTCACCGAATACTTTAACTTTAGTATTGGTTTGTTGATGAGCGGTACTCTTGTCACATTAATCTTTGCCTATCTAACACGTTTTCTTGCTGTTTCAATTAATACGCTTGAAGCAGCCTTGGTAAAAATAAAACCGGTTATGGATGAGGTTGCTAAAACAACAGGTTTATCGTCTGGTGGTATTATTAGACGAATTCATATGCCGATGATGCGCGGTAGTTTATTAACTGCATTGCTACTTGTCTTTGTCGATGTATTAAAAGAACTGCCGGCAACGTTAATTTTAAGGCCTTTCAATTTTAATACGCTTGCCGTTCGTACTTATGAACTGGCAAATGAAGAACGACTTGCTGATGCTGCGGTACCAGCACTTGCAATTGTGCTTGCCGGTATTATTCCGGTTATTATGATCAGTAATTCCATTTCACGTTCAAGAGCCGGGAAATAATTAATACAGATGACGAATGCAATAGAAATTAAAGACGTTTCTGTTTCTCTAGAACAACGCAGTATTATAGAAAATATTAGTTTTTCTTTAGTTGAAGCTGGCATTGCCTGTTTGCTTGGTCCAAGCGGGTGTGGGAAGACAACCTTATTACGCTGTATTGCCGGCTTTGAAAAACAACATCAGGGTGAAGTCTGGATAAAAGGTGTGCGAGCCAGTAACCCAATACACCATCTCCCGGTCGAAAACCGAAACATAGGTATGGTTTTTCAGGACTATGCTTTATTCCCGCATTTAAGCGTGTCAGACAACATTACTTTTGGTTTGAAAGGTCTTGATGCAAAGAAAACACAACAGCGACGAGATGAACTGGTCGAATTATTGTCATTAGAAAAATACATTAATAAATATCCTCATACTTTATCCGGTGGACAACAACAACGCGTCGCATTAGCCAGAGCAATGGCACCGAATCCAGGTGTGTTATTACTAGATGAGCCGTTTGCCAGTCTTGATGTTGAATTACGTGAACAGATCGCACGCGAACTTCGACAGATTCTAAAACAGGATGGTATAACAACAATTATGGTCAGCCACAATCAACTCGAAGCATTTGCCATGGCGGATGTTGTTGGAGTGATGAATGAAGGTCGGTTATTGCAATGGGAATCGGCGTTTAATTTATATCATGAACCACAATCAGCCGAGGTTGCTAACTTTATTGGTGAAGGTGTTTTGATTTCTGGTGAAGTAATTAACGATAAAGAAGTGAAAACCGAACTTGGTAATATTAAGGGCTTATCTGAGCATGAGATTGAAATGGGTACACAAGTTAATGTGTTGATTCGACCCGATGATATTTTGCATGATGATGATAGCTTGATGACGGCCAAAGTAAGAGATAAAGCATTTAGAGGCGCTGAGTTTTTGTATACATTAGAATTGGATAGTGGTGTGCGGCTATTGAGCCTGGTTCCCAGCCACCATAATCATCCATTAAATGAACCGATAGGCATACGACTCGAAATCGACCATTTGGTCGTATTTCCAAAAAATGACTCATGAGCAAATAAGGCGTTATTTCGGGTAGCGAACTGCCTGACCCTGTCTTAAACTTAGCTTGTCGATGACTTAAAACTTTAACAAAGAACAATAATAATAACGGGTTAATATTATGAACATACCTGCTGATTTAAAATACACCAATACACACACCTGGCTTGAAGATATGGGAGACAATAAGTTTCGTGTCGGTATTACCGATTTTGCTCAAGATGAGCTAGGCGACATTGTCTATGTCGAAACACCGGAGTTAGATAAAACATTTGCGCAAATAGAAGAGTGTGCGGTTGTTGAATCGGTAAAATCGACCTCTGATATATATAGTCCACTGAGTGGTGTCGTTGTTGAGGTTAATCCGGTTTTAGAAGATTCGCCGGAAATTATCAATGACGAACCTTATAGTGATGGCTGGATATTCATTATCAAGGCCAGTGATCTAAGTGAGATGGAAGAACTAATAGATGCGGATGAAAATAGGCAATTGGTTGAAGAAGGTTAAATTAAGACAAAGATTGCCCTGATGGGACAAGAGATAAACACGAATGGAGAATTACCGAAAGTGGGTGATGATGCGCCAGATTTCTCTTTAGTGAATGCCAAGATGAATGACATCATATTGGGAAATTACAAAGCGAAGAAAAAAGTCTTGAGCATCTTTCCAAGTCTGGATACGGAAGTCTGTGCTGTCTCTACGAAAAAATTTAATGATGCAGCAAA
>JBELBG010000203.1:0-3479 GCA_042095435.1 Thiotrichaceae bacterium
GTGAAGCACGAACGCGAGGCACGTCTGTTTATTTTCCTGATCGTGTTATTCCAATGTTACCGGAAATATTATCGAATGGTTTGTGTTCGCTAAAGCCGGAAGTGGATCGATATAGTCTGGTTTGTGAAATGAATATTGATGCGAAAGGTAAAGTTAAACGTAAGATCTTCTTTAAAAGCATTATCAAATCCGCCGCACGTTTAACCTATGATGAAATGCAATCTATAGTTGTTGATAAAGATGATGCTGCAAGAAGTAAACGTGGCGAGTTACTCGAACATCTGGATAACTTGTTTCAACTTTATCAACTTTTACATGGGCACCGCAAGAAAGCCGGCTTGATTGATTTCTCTTCTATGGAAGCACGATTTGAATTTAATGATGAAGGACATATAGAAGCAATACATCAGGTAGAACGAAACGAAGCGCATCGTTTAATCGAAGAAATGATGTTGGCAGCGAATGTCGCTGCGGGTGAGTTTTTGGAAGAACATGAAATGCCAACACTTTATCGTATCCATGAAACGCCAAAGCTGGAGAAGTTAGAAAATGTTCGTTCCTTATTATCACAAATTGGTTTGTCCTTAGGTGGTGGCGATGAACCGACAGCCAAAGATTATTCCAAGTTAATGAAGTTGATTCGTCAACGCGAAGATGCACCGATGCTGGAAACAATTTTATTACGTAGTATGCCCTTGGCAGCGTACAGCATGATTAATGAAGGACACTTTGGTTTAGGTTTTCCAACTTATGCACACTTCACTTCACCAATAAGACGTTATCCAGACTTGATGGTGCATCGTGCGATTGAACATATAATAAAAGGTAATGTAGCCGAAACCTTCGAGTTTTCTAAACAGGCGATGTTTGAATTATCCGAACATTGCTCTATGACAGAACGTCGCGCAGAAGAAGCCTCACGCGATGCAGTGCAACGTTTGAAGTGTGCTTATATGAAAGACAAAGTTGGTGAAACCTTTGAAGGTATTGTTAGCTCAGTCACCGCATTTGGTTTATTCGTTGTATTGGATGATATTTATATTGAAGGTTTGATTCATATTAGTAATTTACCGATTGATTATTATCATCATGATGCAATTACACATACTTTACGCGGTGAGCGTGGTGGCAAAGTATTTAAGTTGGGTCAAAAACTGAAAGTTCTTTTAAGCAACGTTAATATGGATGAAAGAAAGATAGATTTTGAGTTAATAGAGAATGGCTAAAAGAACAGAACAAATTTTCGGTATTCATGCGGTAAATCAGATGTTGGAATCATCTCCCGATAGAATTATTAATGTCTGGGTACAGGAAGCGATTAACTCTGATTCGGTTAAAGTAATTCACGGTGAAATGAACAAGTTAGGTCTTGCTGTACAAACAACACCAAGAGCGACAATGAGTCGTATGACGAAAAATCAAAATCATCAGGGTGTGATTATTGAAGTAAAACCAGCGAAGAAAAAAACAGATAATGATCTTGACCAAATACTAGAACAGAATAAAGACAATAATCCTTTATATTTAATACTCGATTCGGTTCAAGATCCGCATAATCTTGGTGCCTGTATTCGAACGGCTGTCGCAACAAAAGTAACAGCGATTATTATTCCCAAAGATCGTGCCGTTGGTATTACAGAAACAGTGCGTAAAGTTGCTAGCGGTGCGGTTGAGAATATTAACGTTGTTACCGTGACGAACCTCGTTCGTGCGATTAAGAAAATCAAAGATTCTGGCGTTTGGGTTGTCGGTGCCGATGGCGAAGCGGAAGAATCAATCTATGAAATGAATATGAAACTTCCAACCGCCATTATTATGGGTGGCGAAGGCAAGGGCATGCGCGAGTCGGTAATGAAAGAATGCGATTATATAGCCGCATTACCTATACTCGGCCAGATTGAAAGCCTGAATGTGTCAGTCGCCACAGGCGTGATTTTGTATGAAGTCGTCCGTCAAAGACAGGCTAAGTAATTGAAATCTAAATAAAATAAAAAATATCTGGGTTTTTTATCGTATTTTTTTGATTTTTCGCGTTTTTGCGTTGCGGTCATAGTCCCAATCTATTAGAATTCGCGCCACTTTATCCTTGCTTCACTCTGAAATAAGAGGAGGCTTTAATCCAAGAGGAATTATAATGCGACACTACGAAATTGTGTTTCTGGTGCACCCTGACCAGAGCGAACAAGTACCTGCGATGATCGATCGCTATAAAGAGATGATTACCGGCAGTGACGGTCAAATCCATCGTCTCGAAGACTGGGGCCGTCGTCTTTTGGCTTACCCAATCAACAAAATCCACAAAGCTCATTATGTTCTGATGAACATCGAGTGTAATGCTGAAGTCTTAAAAGAATTAACCGAAGCATTTCGTTACAACGATGCGGTTATTCGAAATCTGGTTGTTAAGAAAGACGAACCTGTTACTGGTGATTCTCCTTTGATTAAAATCAAGGAAGAAGAAGCGGCCAAGTCAGCATCAAAACCTGCTGAAGAAGCGCCAAAACCGGAAGCAGCAGCAGCAGCAGCAGCGGCAGAAGAAGCACCAGCCAAAACTGCTAAAGAAGAACCTGCTCAGGAATCAGAAGAAAAATCTGAAGCTCCTGCAACTGAAGAATAAAGAGAGGATTATAAAATGGCTCGTTATTTCAAACGTAAAAGATTTTGTCGCTTTACCGCGGATGGTGTTATTGAAATCGATTATAAAGATATCAATACCTTAAAGAATTATGTTTCTGAATCAGGGAAAATTGTCCCTAGCCGTATTTCAGGAACCAACGCTCGTTACCAGCGTCAGTTATCAACCGCAATCAAGCGTGCCCGCTACCTTGCTTTGATCCCATACTGTGACGCGCATTAATAGAATCTGTTATCATAAAATTGTTAAGAATTGAGGTTGTCTGATGGAAGTTATCTTGCTTGAAAAAGTGCATAAACTCGGGGCTTTAGGTGATCGAGTCAACGTTAAGCCTGGTTTTGGTAGAAACTACCTGATTCCCAGTGGTAAAGCCGTTTCTGCTACAGCAGATAACATTGCCAAATTTGATGCTCGTAGAGCAGAGCTGGAAAAACAGGGGCAAGATGCTTTGAACGAAGCAAATGCTCGTGCTGAAAAGCTGAATGCGACTACTGTCTCTATCGCGCGTAAAGCGGGCGACGAAGGTAAGTTGTTTGGTTCAGTTGGTACAGCGGATATTGCTGAGGCTGTGACTGCGACGGGCGTTGAATTATCTAAACAAGAAATCAGACTTCCTGAAGGACCAATTCGCAGCACGGGTGAAATTGAACTTGATGTTCAACTTCACGCAGATGTAACTGCGACTATTAAGGTTAATGTTGTTGCTGAAGAAGGAAACGATTAATCCCTTTTTCTAAAAACCTGCAACAATATTAAATATGTCTTCTCGATTGCCTGTGTATACGGGCAATCAAAAAATGAGTTGTAAACAACTCTGGGGAACTTGATGCAGGAACCGGTACAT
>JBELBG010000204.1:0-3478 GCA_042095435.1 Thiotrichaceae bacterium
AACCCACGTGTTCAGCTTGGAAGGCTGACGTTCTACCATTGAACTACACCCGCCTTGTTTAGTTCAGCACCCAATTACACGCCCTATCAATACAATCTTGATAGGTTAATCTCCATTTCAAATCTATAGTTATTTGGTGGAGGGGGTAGGATTCGAACCTACGAAGGCTTAGCCAACAGATTTACAGTCTGCCCTCGTTGACCGCTTGAGTACCCCTCCAAAATTCAGCCGGCTATTCTGTGATAATCGCATACGACTGTCAACAGAAGAAAGGGAACAAATTTAACTAAATCTGAGGATATTTCCGCTTTGCCCATCTCGAATCTCTGTCGGGCGTAAGTCATTGGAAATATTGGCTGGAATCACATAATCAATGTCGTTTAAAAAGTATTCTCTGACTGCCTGATTGCTTTTAGCCGGTTCGGCCGAACTCGGATTTGCACTGGTTGAAACAATAGGCCCCAATTTTTCACATAAATCACGCACTATTGGGTGGGCGCTAACGCGTACAGCTAATGTGTCGTGTGTGCCTGTTAACCAATTCGGTGTTTCAGGCTTTGCTGGAACCAACCAGGTCATCGGCCCAGGCCAACTTTGATTGATTTCTTGTCTATTATGTTCAACTTTAGAAAAATCAACGAATGGCTCAAGCTGCTCAATACTGAAAGCGACTAATATAAGACCTTTGTCTACAGGACGATCTTTTAATTTTAAGATTTTATTTACTGATTCTTCATTAAGTGGCAAACAACCTAAACCAAATACTGCTTCCGTAGGATAAGCAATAACACCACTCTTTGCACAGACTGAAATAGCTCGCTTTAGATGTAGTGCGTTCATTTGAGCTCTATCTAAAATTGAAAGAAATCAAGCCGATTTTTTCTTACTTACTTTTTTCTTAGAACTTGTTTTTTTAGTCGTCTTTTTCTTACTTACTTTCTTTTTGCTTGCTGTTTTTTTCGTTTCTGCTTTTTTTGTTACTTTCTTAGTGGCTTTCTTTTTAGCCTTTTTCTTACCGCGCCTGGAAACTGGCGCAGCTTCTATCATTTCCTTACATTGCTCTAGTGTTAAACTTTTAGGCTCAACATCTTTGGGTATTTTCGCATTCTTATTTCCGTCTGTAACATAAGGTCCATAACGTCCATTTAAGACAGAAATACCTTCATCTTCAAATATTCTAATTTGTTTTTCAGCATCTGCTTTTTTCTTAGCTGCTACAAGTTCCAATGCTCTTTCAAGTGTAACCGTATAAGGGTCATCTTCTTTAGGAAGCGAAACAAACTTACTGGCATACCTTATATAAGGGCCAAAACGACCGACACTCGCGGCGACTTCTTCTCCTTTTGACGTTTCTCCTAGTAATCGTGGAAGTTTAAAAAGCTCTAACGCTTCTTCCAGTGTAATGGTGTCTAGTTTTTGCCCCGGACGTAAACCTGCAAACTTGGGTTTATCTTCATCATCTTTTGTACCTTCTTGAGCATAAGGTCCGTAACGACCGATACGAACAGAAATTTCCTTGCCTGATTTAGGGTGAACACCCAAAACTCTGGCCTGTGCGACTTCACTGCGACTGACATTTTCATCAATGTCTTCAACTTTATTAATAAAAGGTTTCCAAAAATCTTTGAGCAAAGGCACCCATTGCTTTTCACCACGTGAAATAGCATCCAAATCATCTTCCAGTTTTGCCGTAAACTCATAATCAACATAACTGTTGAAATGATCAGTCAAAAAACCATTAACAATCTTACCCATATCCGTCGGATGGAATCGTTTGTTTTCAACCTCCACATATTCTCTATTTCTTAGAGTAGAAATAATATTCGCGTAAGTAGAAGGTCGACCTATGCCGTACTCTTCCAATACTTTAACAAGACTCGCTTCAGAATAACGTGGTGGAGGTTCTGTAAAATGTTGCTCATCACGAATTTGTAACAGTTTTACCTTTTCGCCCTCTTCTAACGGCGGTAACATTTTTTCATCGTCATCGGATTTAGCATCGTCTTGACCTTCAAGATACACTTCCATAAAACCCGGATCAGCAATTGATGAACCGTTTGCCCGAAATAAATTTCCTTCACCACATTCCATATCAACAGCAACGGTATTGATTGTTGCATGTTTCATCTGACAAGCCATTGCTCTCTTCCAGATCAGTTGATAAAGCTTGAATTGATCCGGCGTTAAGCTACTTTTAATTTCTGTCGGTATGCGGGCAAAAGATGTGGGGCGAATGGCTTCGTGTGCTTCCTGTGCATTTTTTGATTTGGTTTTAAATACTCTAACTTCATCGGGCAAGGCATTTTTCCCATAACGTGATGCAATAACAGAACGGACTTCTTCAATGGCTTCTTTTGCTAAGTTAACAGAGTCAGTACGCATATAGGTGATTAAACCAACAGCGCCATCACCAACATCAATACCTTCATATAATTCTTGCGCTGTTCTCATTGCACGCTGGGCAGTAAACCCCAGCTTCCTGACGGCTTCCTGCTGCATAGTAGAAGTAATAAAAGGAGGTGCAGGCTGACGCTTTCGTTGTTTCTTTGCAACTGTTTTGATTAACAGTTCACCCGCTGCTGCTTTTTCTAATTGTGATTTTATATCTGCAGCATGCGCTGTTTTTTCGATACTAAACTGTTTAACTTTTTCATTATCAAACAAGGTTAGTTTTCCGAGAAACTGGCTATCCTTATGTTCCAGATCAGCTTCTATCGTCCAGTATTCTCTAGGTATAAATGCTTCGATTTCTTTTTCTCGTTCAGCAATCATTCTTAATGCGGGCGATTGCACACGACCTGCTGACAATCCTCTTTGAACTTTTTTCCACAATAAGGGGGAGAGATTAAAACCAACCAGATAATCAAGAACACGACGTGCCTGCTGCGCATCGATTAAATCAGAAGCTAATTCTCTAGGATGTTCTATTGCTTCCTGTACTGCACTTTTTGTTACTTCATGAAAAACAACGCGTTTAACTTCTTTATCTTTTAAACAATCTTTTTCTTTTAATAGCTCATATAAATGCCAGGAGATCGCTTCACCTTCGCGATCCGGGTCAGTTGCTAGATACAGTATTTCAGCTTTTTTTAATGCTTTCATAATAGCATTAACATGTTTCTCATTTCGTTCAATTGCTTCGAACTTCATGGAAAAATTATTTTCTGGATCAACAGCGCCGGTTTTTGGAAGGAGGTCACGCACGTGACCATACGACGCCAGAACCTTATAACCCTTACCGAGGTAACGTTCTAATGTTTTACATTTAGCTGGAGACTCAACAATTACAACAGCACTACACATAAATAAACTTTATCATTCTAATAATTAGTGAATAAAAAAATAAAACAGGAATGTGATGAAAGCATCAAACTATTCAAAAACTAATGTACTACAGCACTAAACTCATCCATGACAACATCTTCCATCCAGGCAAACGCAGCTTCTTTACCCGGTCTGTTGAACAAGACCATTAATA
>JBELBG010000205.1:0-3469 GCA_042095435.1 Thiotrichaceae bacterium
CGGGAAAGTTGATCCGTTAATTCGACAATCGCACGTTCAGCATTGCCGAACAATAAAATATCAGCCGATGAATCAATCAAAATTGATTTTCTAACCTTGTCGCTCCAATAATCATAATGCGCAATGCGACGTAAACTCGCTTCAAAACCACCAATTACAATAGGCGTGTCTTTATAGGCTTCCTTAATACGTTGACTATAAACAATGACGGAACGATCAGGCCGTTTTCCTGCTTCGCCATTCGGCGTGTAAGCATCGTTACTACGTAAACGTAAATCGGCCGTATAACGATTGATCAGAGAATCCATATTCCCTGCCGTTACACCAAAGTAAAGATTCGGCTCTCCCAGTTGCATGAAGTCATCGGTGTTTTGCCAATCTGGTTGAGAAATAATACCAACACGAAAACCTTGTGCTTCGAGTAAACGTCCCATCACCGCCATACCGAAGCTAGGATGATCGATATACGCATCACCCGTAACAAGAATGATGTCGCAACTATCCCAGCCCAGTTCATCCATTTCCGCAAGCGACATCGGTAAGTATGGCGCAATACCAAAACATTCCGCCCAATAAGGTGGATAAGAAAAAAGATGCGGTGCTTGAGCTCTCATTAGACAAAGATACCTAAATAAACGAACAAAGTCGCTCTATAAAGTCAAAGAGAAAAAGGAAATATTAGAATTTTAAAAATTGGGGTTTATGTGAGCTTCAACAATCAGTCAGAAGTAGTCACTTCTTATCATAATCAATATCTTATAGTCTATATCAACTAACTAGTTTTTATCGAATGGTAGGCATCTAAAGCGCGTAATCTAGAAGTTCTAATATCTACAATCGGTTCAGGATAAGTCTTGCCTAATTCTACGCCAGCCTCTAGTAAAACTTCAGTAGGCGTAACCCACGGCTTATGAAGGTATTTATCAGGCAACATTTTTAGTTCTGGTACAAATCTCTTTGTATATTCACCATGAGGATCAAACTTTTCGCCTTGTGTCGATGGATTAAATATACGGAAGTAAGGTGCAGCATCTGCTCCACAACCAGCAATCCATTGCCAGCTTGCACTATTATTAGCCAAGTCGGCATCTAGTAGACAATCCCAAAACCATTCTTTCCCATGGTGCCAATGAAGTAAAAGATTCTTAACTAAAAAAGAACCCACCAACATACGTACACGATTATGCATATACCCTGTCTCCCATAATTCACGCATACCTGCATCCACTAATGGAAATCCTGTTTGTCCTTTCTGCCAACAACGTAAGTGCTCTAAATTTTCTAACCAAGGGAAATCATTAAATTTATCTTGCATGTTTTCTTTGGGTAATTCTGGAAAATAGAACAACAAACTATGAGAAAATTCTCGCCAACCAAGCTCACTTAAAAAATGTTCCAAATCATCATTCGTTTCATTATTTTTCGCTGCATACCACACTTGGTTAGGAGAAATTTCTCCAAAATGTAAGTGAGGTGATAAACGCGAAACACTATTTAGTACAGGGAAATCTCTACCTTTCTTATAATTTTCTAAGCGATTAGAAATAAACTTTTCTAATTTTTTAGTGGCCGCTATTTCACCAATTTTCCAAAGTGATTCTAATTTTTTATCCCATTTAATCGTTGGCAGAAGTTTTAACTCATCAATCGAAAAAATGTTATCAGGATCTTCATGTATGATTAATTTACTGGGTTCAGGTATGGGGATTCTTGGTGCGGGCGCCTTCATACAGCCATTTCGATAAAAAGGTGTAAACACTTTATAAGGTGTACCGTCTTTTTTAAGTACTTGCCACGGCTCCCAAAGTAATGAACCGTTAAAACTTTTCGCTTTAGTGTTACTTTTTTCTAATACATCTTTTATTTTTTTGTCTCGAGCTACTTGCCATGGTTCATAACAACGGTTCCAAAATACGGCTTTAACATCGTACTTTTCTATCAAATCATTGATTATTACCTCGGGATTGCCGATGTAGATAGCAAGTTTTCCTTGTAATGATTTATTCAGTGAATTTAATGAATGGTGCAGCCACCACCGACTTGCACTTCCCAAACGATAATCGCTAGCATTGGCGTTATCCATTATATAAATAGGTAAGACTGTACCTTGTTCACTAGCCGCAGATAAAGATGGATTATCTATGATCCGTAGATCCTGGCGAAACCAGTGAATAATAATATCGTTGTTCAAAGTATTATATCTTAAATAAGATTTTAATTATGACTCGCTAAAAAAGATAAACCTATGCATTTGATTTTTTATCTTAAACTAAATATAGCTTTTTACATTCAGATATTGAGTGCTTAAATTCGGCCAGAAGTGGACATATTAAAGATACATAATCCCGATAAAATATGCAGCTTGAAGAAACATAGCAATTGCAAATATTACAGTGCCTTTAAGTAAGATTTTTAGGTAAGTGCGAAACTCAGCATTGTATTCTAAAAAATATTCCATATCGTTTTCTTGTATATCATTACTCCACGTATCTTTAGGAAAAATCATTGCTCGAATACGCAACGAATATTTATGACGATACTTAACCGATTTTGGAAGTATTTTGTCACTACGAACGGAGTTTATTACAAGCTGATAAATCGAGAACAAGACATATGCAAATATTGTAGATATGAATAAATATTCCATTTAATAATTACCCTTACAATGTCCACATTGGGTCGAATAATGACATTATACTCTGACTAGTATTTTATCCATTAATGAATTTGGTAAAATTCTTTTTAAGAAAGAAAACAAATAAGTTGGAAACGTCACACAATATCGTGTTTTTGGCTTACTACTTTCTAACGCATGTATTACTTTTTTCAGCACTGCTTCCGGCCCTAAGAAAAAGGGTACGGGCTTACCGACCTGATTTTCCATTTTCTTATACGCTTCTACATGAACACTGTTTTCTTTATCGATGACTTTATTAAAGTGCGTCACGACATTATTTCTAAATTCACTTTTAATCGGGCCCGGTTCGATAAGACTGATTTTTATATTTGTATCTGCAAGTTCATAGCGCATCGCATCACTGAGTGACTCCAATGCATATTTAGACGCACAATACGCGCCACGGTATTTCATTGTGACAAAACCCAGCACAGAACTGATTTGAATGATCCTGCCTTCATTATTTTTACGCATGGCTGGAATAAAAAGATTTGTTAGTTCCTGTGTACCAATCACATTGGTTTCAAATTGATCACGTAGCGCTTGTACAGGTAAATCTTCGACTGCGCCGCTTAAACCATAAGCAGCATTATTGATGAGCGCATAGAGCTGACCGTTAGTCATTTCCAGAACGATTTTCGCTGCTGATTGAATCGAATCTGAATCGGCCAAGTCCAGCATGATGGCTTCGAAACCGTCTTGTTTTAACGCTTCAATATCTTCTTTTTTTCGTGCTGTGGTGATGACGGAATAATTTCTTTGCTTTAATCCGTTGGCCAGGCATCGGCCTAT
>JBELBG010000206.1:0-3460 GCA_042095435.1 Thiotrichaceae bacterium
TTCAGCCGTCATCATCAATCGAACCCCTTAATCTGATCGGCCTGAAAACTGTTCGCCATAATTGGACTGGTAATCGCGGGCAAATCATCAGGCGGTATATTCAAGATACGAAACGTACCTTCCATAACTCGAGAGAAAACTGGTGCAGCAACAACACCACCATAGTGATCACCGCCATTTGGTTCATCGATAAGTACGACCATAGCAAAACGTGGTTGACTGGCTGGCGCGATACCTGCAAACAAAGACAAGTAACGATCTTCTGAATAACCACCGCGTATAGACTTATGTACCGTTCCTGTTTTACCGATAACACGATAACCTCTTATCGCTGCGCGCTTACCCGTGCCTTTTGCAGAAACTACTGTTTCCAGCATTTTCCTAACTTGTCGCGTTATCTTTTCTTCTAGGACACGCTTACCGGAAACAGAGCCTTCAACTTTTAGAAAGGATACCGGTAACAGGACACCACCATTGGCTAAAACAGAATAAGCATGTGCCAGTTGCAACGGTGTTACTGATAAACCGTAACCAAACGACATCGTCGCCATTTCAACATCTGACCATGTGTTATATGGGTTTAATAAACCTGATGATTCGCCGGGAAATGCACTACCCGTTTGCTGACCAAAACCTAAACGTGATAACACGTCCCAGTATTTTTCCGGTTCGAGTGATAAAACAATTTTACTTGCACCAACATTGCTGGACTTAGTTATGACTTTTGTAACATCAATATCACCGTAATTACGCATATCACGCACGGTATGATCGCCAACCTTCAGAAAACCAGGTGAAGTATTAATGGGTGTGTGCGGTTTATAAGTACCTGCTTCCAAACCAGCAACAACTGAAAAAGGTTTCATTGTTGAACCCGGCTCAAATACATCAGTGACAGCACGGTTGCGATAAAAATGACTCTTTAATTTTTTACGGTTATTCGGGTTATAAGAAGGCTGACCAACCATCGCCATAACTTCGCCAGTTCTTACATCAAGCATGACCAATGAACCGCCTTTTGCTCGGTGGTATTTAACCGCTGCGGCCAGTTCACGATAAGCTAAATATTGTATGCGTCGATCAATACTTAATTTCAATTCTTGACCGGGTTCTGAAGGTTCAATACTTTCTATATTTTCAACAATACGATTTAAACGATCTTTTAAAACACGTTTCTTACCGGTTTTACCACTTAGCCAATCATCGTATGCCAGTTCTAAGCCTTCCTGTCCTTGATCATCAATATTAGTAAAGCCAATAATATGCGAAGCCACTTCTGCAGCAGGGTAATAACGTTTATATTCGCGTTGAGTAGAAACACCTCTGATACCTAACTCCTGTACTTTTTTAACAAGAGCTGGGTTCGCATGACGTTTTAAATAAATAAATTCGCGGTTCATCCGATCGCGTAACGTTTCATGTAATTCTTTTACCGTTAATCCCATAACATCAGCCAGTTCAGGAAAACGCTCAACATCTTCAAAAACTTTTCTCGGAGTTGCCCAGATTGAATCAACTGGCGTACTCATAGCTAATTGTTCACCGTTACGATCAACGATGACACCGCGATGCGAAGGAATATCGACAACACGGATCGAACGTGCATCACCGTGTTCTTTTAAAAAATCATTATTTAATAACTGTAGATAAACAGCACGTGATGCCAACAAAACCATGCCGCAGAGAAAGGCACTTAACACCAACCAACGGCGTATCGGATACTCTGCTTGTACTGTGCGTATTTTCATTTCGCTAATAACACCACTGAACTACGTTCCGGTATTTTCATATCCAGTTTTGTTCTGGCAATTAACTCAACCCGGTCATTAATAGCCCAGGTACTTTGTTCGAGCTGTAAGCGCCCCCACTCCTCGTTGAGTCCATCATTCACTCTTTCCAGCTCCTGTAACTCAACAAATAAACGTCGTGTTTCATGACGCGCTATAACAACCTGCATCGCTGATAAAAATATTGCGATATAAAGTCCGTATTGCATTAAAAACCTCATATCAACATCGCTCCGCTACCCGCAATACAGCACTACGCGCACGTGGGTTAGCATTTACTTCTGCTTCACCTGCTTTAATTTTTTTACCCACTCGCTTTAACCTGACGTTATTGTCATCTGGTAGGATGGGTAATTCAGGTGGATAATGTTTCGGTGTAGATTCATCGCGCATAAAACGTTTAACGATACGATCTTCCAAAGAATGAAAACTGATTGCTGCAAGACGTCCTTGCAGAGATAAAATATCAACGGCTTGCGGTAATACATCCTTTATGTCATCAAGCTCTCGGTTAATAAAAATTCGTAATGCCTGAAATGTTTTTGTAGCAGGGTGGATATCAATATTTTTCTTGGTTTTAGTTTTATTACGTGTTCTCTTTACTGGCATCGCTTGTTTAACGAGTTCTGCTAATTGCGTTGTTGTTTCTATAGGCGATTCAGCACGTGCGTTAACAATCGCTTTTGCAATACGTCTTGATCCGCGTTCTTCACCGTATTCATAAATCACATTGGCAATATCAGTCTCATCCGCCTTGTTTAACCATTCAGCGACACTCATGCCTTCATTAGGATTCATACGCATATCCAATGGCGCATCAAAACGGAAGCTGAAACCGCGTTCGGCATCATCAAGTTGTGGGGAAGACACACCGAAATCAAACAAAATACCGGCACATTGACCTTGAAGATCACGTTGTTGAATATGCTGCATCAACATGGCAAATGAACCTTGAATAATTTCGAAACGTTTATCTTGGACAAGCTCACTGCGGGCAAATTTGATAGCCTCCGGATCTTTATCGAAAGCAAGCAATCTCCCTTGCGGTCCAAGTCGTTTAAGAATTTCGCGACTATGTCCGCCTCGACCGAATGTTGCATCAATGTAGTTACCATCTGCACGTATATCGAGTGTCTCAATAACCTCGTCCAGTAAGACCGGTTTATGCTCATAGCTCAATGTTTCGATTGCCTAACGTATTCAAACGTTATAGCGACAGCGACTGTAATGACTCGGGTGTGGATTGCGAATCATCACCGACTGTCTCCAGCCACACATCACGTTGAGCTTCCCATGCCTTTTCATTCCAGATTTCAAATTTATTACCTTGACCGAGAATGACAGCCTGCTTAGTGAGGTCAGCATAAGAACGCAATTCCTTGGGGATAAGGATGCGGCCCTGGCTATCAAGCTGACAATCCGTCGCGTAACCACGCATCATCTGCTTTGTTCGTCGGCTTTGTTTATCGAAATCAGAAAGAGAGGCTAACTTATCTTCGATCACGTCCCATTCTGGCAGGGGATACAGCCAAAGAGAGCGATCTAATGGGTTTAGGGTAATAACCAGACTGTTTTCGGCTTGCACAGAAATAAGCTCGCGATAGCGGGAGGGAACCGCTAAACGACCCTTATTATCAATACTGATTTTATTGAAGCCTCGAAACAAAATGTTT
>JBELBG010000207.1:0-3441 GCA_042095435.1 Thiotrichaceae bacterium
AGCGAGAATGTAGCATAGGTGTTGCAAAAAGTTGCAAGCGTGCGGAAGCATTATTAGAAGGCGAACGACATGCCGATCGAATTGTTGAATTAGGCGATATATTTGCCAAGCACATTGTCCGCACAGAATTTGAAGAAGACAACAAACCTATCTTAAAAAAATCATACTTGCCGATTTTAGATGATTACTTCAGCAATGAAACTGAAAATGGAATTAAAACATCCTTATCTGACGCAGCACTGACAATGTGTGCAGAACATTTTCATGATCATTGGCTTAATAGAAAATTGTGGTGGCCTACCGGTGAAGATGTGAAACCGGATTGGTCAAAAATCTACTATTATACTGTTGAGCACTATTACGGTTTTTGCTTACGAGACGTTCTTTAATAATTCCTGAGTTTCAAATAAAGGCAAACCCATCACACCACTGTAACTGCCTTCCAGCCTTTTTATAAAAACGGCGGCTTTACCCTGTATTGCATAACCGCCAGCTTTGCCAATCGGTTCACCGGTTTTGATGTAATTATTAATATCTGTTTTTGTTAGTTTTCTAAACGTAACCTGACTTGTGCTAAGCAGTGTTTTTTCATTTTTATGAATCAAGCTAACAGCGGATAAAACAGTATGAGTTTTATTAGATAGCTTTTTTAGCATCGCAGCTGCACCTTCATTGTTCTCTGCCTTGCCCAGTATTTCATCATCTAGGATCACAGCAGTATCTGCAGCTAATACAGGATAGTCTTCATCACTAAACGCATTGCCGGCACGAGCTTTCTCTAAAGCAATACGTTGTACATATTTTTCAGGTGTTTCTTTACCATCCCAGCTTTCATCGATATCAATATCAATCACGTCATAGCTGATACCAATTTGTTCGAGTAATTCTCGACGGCGTGGCGAACGTGAAGCAAGGAGTATTTTCATGGCTTACATTAGTCTTTTTCTATACCACCAAATTCTTCAAGCAACTCCTTGATGAATTCATGTAATTGTAAAACCATAACGGAGAAGTCCTGATCGAATTGCGTAGCTCTATCATCCACATCGCTTTCAGCCTGCTCCTGAATGATTTCTTCAAAGCGTAAACGCTTAACAGCGAAATCTTCCGTCAAAATAAAACGAATCGCATCACGCCAAATCATTGCCATTTGCGTAACACGCTTGCCTGCTTTTAAATGACTTAATACCTCAGAGCTTTCCAGTTCCTGGTTTTTACAACGAACAATGTTTTTACTTTCGCGCGTGTTTTGTAATTCACATTCATTATCCAGCTCGAATGTTTTTGGTGCCGTGTCCTGTAGCCAGTGCGTCATAATATTTGCTGCATCACCATGACATTTTAATGGCACAACGGGCAAGCTACCCAAGGTCGCACGCAAGTGATCCATAAACTCTTCCGCTTTATTCGCGCTGGCAGAATCAATAATCAGCATTTTATGTTTTGGATCAAGGTAAGCGTAAGTCAGATAGGAGCGAGTTAATGCGCGTGGTAATAAAGAATGAATCACATCTTCCTTAAGCGTTCTTTTTTCTTTTCGATAAATAGGTCGTGTTTGTTCTTGTTCAAAATCACGCACCTTTTCTTCAACAACCTCGTTTACCGCAGCCGGAGGTAATATTTTTTCCTGCTTACGTGCACAGATCATGACATAACCACCTGTTGCATGCGTAAACATTTCACTATCATTACCTAAAGGAGAAACCCAGCCATAGCGAGAGAAATCCATATTCGCACAAGGACTAAAGCTTTGCTCTGCCAATGCTTCTTCCAGCGCTTCCGGTGATATATCAATGTCTTTGGTGAGACGGTAAATGCGAAGGTTTTTGAACCACATATTATTATTATTTATTTGATAAAAGATGCGGATTATCCCGTAATCAACACTAAGTAAGCAAGCTATATTAAGCATAACGTATTGCGTTATATAACGTATTGCGTTATGTTTAATTCATGATAAGGAACTTTAACTGTGAACAAACGGAAATAATTTGGCAAGGGCAGGTTTCTAGAAAGTTGCCATCTACGATTCAGGTAAAAGCACGTAGAAAACTGAGGATGTTAAACAATTCAAGAGTATTAAATGACTTACGCATACCTCCAGCAAATAGGCTAGAAAAATTAAAAGGTAATAAGTCTGGTCAATACAGTATTCGTATTAATGAGCAATGGCGTATTTGTTTTGCTTGGGACAATGGTGATGCGCTAAATCTTGAAATTGTTGATTATCATTGAGATAGGTTAATGAATATGAAAAAACTAGCAAATATACATCCTGGTGAAATATTACTGGAAGAATTTTTGAATCCTATGGAGATCAGTCAGAATCGTATTGCGCGTGATATTGGTGTGCCACCAAGACGTATAAATGAAATTGTACATGGTAAACGCTCAATCACAGCAGATACAGCCGTTCGCTTGGCTAAGTATTTCAATATATCGGAATCCTTCTGGATGGGGTTGCAATCGGATTATGATGTTGAAGAAGCGCATCGAACTTTAGGTAAAAAACTCGACAAGATTCCTTCTTACGCAGCATGAATTCACCCGTTAAAAAATTACTTGAGACGCATAAAGAATTAATTCATATGGAAATGCAAAAAGTGTCATCACATGTTCAACGCAATGAAAAAGAATCAGACTGGATAATTAATACGATCACATTAGATGGCTACGATGTGCCGTTTCGATTTAAGCGCAAAACAGAATACCGTAACCTGAAAGGCGCAAGAGTGAACCTGACTTATTACAGAACAGTAGAAAGCGTCGGTGGTTTTGATATGGAAGTTATGAATGTTGTCAGGATTAAAAAATCCTAGGATATAATCGTAGACCATGACGAGCTTACGTAAATATTATTCCGGCAAAGATTATCGTAAAGCACTTTCCATTGAGGAATTACGTAAGGTTGCGCAAAGACGAGTTCCGAACTTTGCCTTTGAGTATGTAGAAGGTGGCGCGGAAGATGAAAACGCGCTTTATTGTAATCGTGATGCGCTTGATGCAATTCGACTGGTACCAACGACTCTGGTTGATACCAGCGCTAGGCATCAAAGAACAACGCTGTTCGGGCAAGAACTCAATTCCCCATTACTTATTGCGCCAACAGGGCTAAATGGCATGTTAACTCACCGAGGTGATATCGAATTAGCTCGTGCTGCTTCAAAATTCGGTATTCCATTTAGTTTGAGTACCTTATCGAATGTACGTCTTGAAGATGTTGCAACAGAAGTTGGCGGTCGTCTGTGGATGCAGTTATATGTCATGCGTGATCGTGAGCTTACACGTGACATCATTAGTCGCGCAGATAAGGCAGGCTATGAAGCACTGGTTTTTACTTCAGATGCTAACGTGTTCGGGCATCGTGAATGGGATCAACGCAACTATCGTGAACCCGCTAAACTCAATTTGCGAAATATGATTGATGTTGCGCGGCATCCT
>JBELBG010000208.1:0-3436 GCA_042095435.1 Thiotrichaceae bacterium
TGAGTTGTGCCACCAATTTGAATCCATTCGCCGAGTTTACCGCTGGCCGTGGTTTCGACTTCCTGAATATCAAAGGTTGCCGCTTGTCCGGGTGTGATGCGTGATAGTTTTGGGGCAACTAATAAGGTGACATTATCACCCTGTAATCTGGGTAGAACATAAAAACCGGATGTGACGTCGCGGTATTCAACGCCGCCTGTAGTAGTAACAACACCTCCGGCAGTGACAACCGTACTTTGTGTAGGAATCGGTACGGAGTTACCAACATTAATATGTGCTGGATGGCCTTCCAGAGTTTGGATTCGAAAAACATTTCTGTCTTCGCTGCGGCTTCGTGTTTCGATAGTACGGTAGCGGATGACATTGCCATCGCTGTCTTGTCCTTGAATGATAGCGCCTTCATTACTGATGTCGGGAGATTCAATTTTTACATTGCCAGATATATAGCGACCGGATAATCCACTTTCATTTTGTTTTAAACTGCCATCGACATTTTGTTTAACACTAATCATCAAGCGTCTAGGCGCTTTATCGAGTTCAGCGAGAACGGATTTTAATTGTTTCAAATTTGATGGCGTACTTTTAATAATAATCTTGCCATTCATGCCAGTGACAGTCCCACCTTTCGTTACTAAAGGCTTAAGAACAGGAACAATGTCTGAGACGACACCGCTTTTTAACTCAATGATTTCCAGTTTCATTGATTCCGCCATTGCAGGCGAAATGCTTAGTATGATTACGAGTAGAGAACTTAGTATGAAATTTTTCAAATAACCACCTTACGTAAGTTGGGGTCCGGTTTTGCCGTTTCCCACATCTCATTAAATACATCCAATAAATGTTTCGACTCTCTTCGGCTGTTGAAGTTTACTTTTCCTTTATAGCGTTCCATGCTTTCCCGATAGAGATACCCTACTTCATCGGCAATAAGTACCGCTTCATTGAATGTTTTATATCTGACTGAAACCTTGCGTAATTCGATAAAACTACTGATTTTCCCTGCTAAATCAATGAGTTTGTGTCCTCTACGGACAATTAATTCAGGCTCAGTAACAAGAATTCTTACTTCTACAAAGCGGTTTTTAAGCGCCATTTGCCTTAAAGCTTCAAGAAAATCAGGTTGATCGTAGACTTTAGGGTCGAGTTCTTGACTGATAATCGACAGTTTTCTTTTAGCTTGCGTCACTAATTCGACCGCTGCCAATGCATTTTCTTCGCGCGCAGTAATCTTAACCGTATCTTCGGTTGATTCGCCAAGACTGTGATTTGAAAAATCTTTTATCATCCCGAGCTTCTTTCCTGTCTTTAATTAGTTTGAAATCTGTTTCGCTTGTGCTTCGGCATTACCTATATAGTTTTGCGGGGTCATCTTAAGTAAACGTGCTTTCGCATCTTTCGGAATATTAAGCGTGTCAATAAATTCGCTGAGTGTTTCTTTATTAATGTTTTGTCCGCGTGTTAATTCTTTCAGTTGTTCATAAGCATTATCAATGCCATAGCGACGCATGACAGTTTGAATCGGTTCGGCTAACACTTCCCATGATTCTTCTAAATCCTGATCCAGAGCGACAGGATTAATATCCAGTTTTGACAAACCTTTTAGTGAAGAATCCAGTGCAATCAACGTGTGTGCTACGCCGACACCCATGTTTCTCAAAACAGTTGAATCGGTCAAATCGCGTTGCCAACGTGATACAGGTAGTTTCTGTGCAAGGTGTTCAAAAATTCCATTGGCAATACCGAGGTTACCTTCAGCATTTTCAAAGTCGATCGGATTGACTTTATGCGGCATGGTGGAAGAACCAATTTCACCTTTCTTTAATTTCAGTTTGAAATATCCGAGTGAAATATAACTCCAGATATCACGACTCAAATCAATAAGAATGGTATTAGTGCGTGTTAATACATGGAAATATTCCGCCATGTAGTCGTGTGATTCGATTTGTGTTGTATGAGGATTCCAGTCCAGACCTAAACCAGTTACGAATTTTTTCGATAGCGTCATCCAGTTCACTTTCGGATAAGCAGATAGATGAGCATTGAAGTTACCGACGGCACCATTCATCTTGCCGAGCAGTTCAACTTTCTCCAGTTGTTTCTTTTGGCGTTGTAAACGATAAACATAAACACCAATTTCTTTACCCAAGGTAGTTGGCGAAGCTGTTTGTCCGTGTGTACGTGAAAGCATTGGTGTATCAGCATATTTTTTTGCCAGGGCTTTTAGAACAGAAATGGTTTCATCCAGTTTTGGTAATAATACTTCTTCACGCGCTTCTTTTAACATCAACGCATGACTGAGGTTATTAATGTCCTCGGAAGTACAGGCGAAATGAATAAACTGGCTCGCTTGTTTTAATGCGCGGCTTGTTTTTATATTGTCGCGAATAAAATACTCCACCGCTTTAACATCATGATTGGTTGTCTTTTCAATTTTCTTAATTGCTTTTGCATCAGCAACAGAAAAATCATTTTTTATTTTGTCGAGAATTTTGATTGAGTTCTTCGAAAACGGCGCGATTTCTTTAATGCCTTTGTGCTCAGCCAATGCTTTTAACCATTCGATTTCAACTTCGACACGAAATCGAAATAAACCGTATTCGCTGAAAATGGGTCTTAATGCATTGGTTTTACTTGAGTAACGTCCGTCAATCGGCGAGATAGCGGTAAGTGCTGATAAATCCATAATGTCTCTTATCTAATAATTATAAAAACCAAATTATACATGAATTGAAAATAATTCAGGGTGATGGGTTTGGATATTTTGTATGTATTGCTTCAATTTCCCTGATTATGTCTTTTGATAACTTAATGTTAATACTTTCAATATCTATTTTGAGTTGTTCCATCTTCGTTGCTCCAATGATATTACTGGTCACGAACGGGCGCTCGTTAACAAAAGCCAAAGCCATTTGTGATGGATCGAGCCCGTTATCGTTTGCCAAATTAACGTAGGCTTCTGTTGCGGCATCAGCTTGAGGGTTACTATAACGGGTAAAGCGATCAAATAGTGCTAAACGAGAACCTTCAGGTTTGTTGCCGTTTAAATATTTACCGCTTAGAACACCAAATGCCAATGGCGAATAAGCAAGTAAACCAACGTCTTCATTCACGCTTAACTCAGCCAAATCAGTGTCATAAAATCTGCATAAAAGACTATATTCATTTTGAATAGATATCACACGTTCAAAATTATTCTCATTTGCAATTTTTAGAAATTGCATTGTACCCCACGCAGTTTCGTTTGATAAACCAATAGTTCTTATTTTTCCTTCTTTAACTTTATCCGAAAGAAAATCCAAAACATCAAATATATCTTGTTTAATTTTTTTTGAATCTTGATGAATGGGGCTATAATTCCAATTTTGTCGAAAATGATAAGATCCTCTATTTGGCCAATGTAATTGATAAAGATCGATATAATCAGTTTTAAGTTTTT
>JBELBG010000209.1:0-3428 GCA_042095435.1 Thiotrichaceae bacterium
ATTATTAAACAAAAAAAAACAGAATAATAAGGGCTAAGCTTCATTCCGGCTCTTATCTTATGTATGCTTTGCGCCCCTTGAAAATGACTTTGTTAATCAGGAATTAATTAGATCGTGACTAAGAAAATTTTAATATTACCCGGAGATGGAATCGGGCCGGAAATTATCGCTCAGGCTGAAAAAGTATTGGCATTTTATATAAATGAATGTGGTGTCAAATTAGAACTTGAACAAGGCTTGCTGGGTGGTTGTGCTGTTGATGAGGCTGGTGTGCCTTTGCCAGATGAAACACTGGCAAAAGCGAAAGAATCTGATGCTGTATTGCTAGGTTCAGTTGGCGGTCCGAAATGGGACACAATTGAACGCTCAATTCGACCGGAAAGAGGATTGTTAGCGATTCGTTCGGGATTGGGATTGTTTGCAAATTTACGTCCGGCTGTTTTATTTCCGCAATTAGTCAGTGCTTCGACGCTGAAAGAAGATGTTGTCAGCGGTCTCGATATTATGATTGTTCGTGAGCTGACGGGCGGTATTTATTTTGGACAGCCTCGTGGTATTAAAGAACTGGAAGATGGACAACGACAAGGGTTCAATACACTTGTTTATAGTGAAAGTGAAATTGAACGCATTGCGCGTATCGCATTTGAAAGTGCGAGTAAACGCCAGGGTCGTGTTTGTTCTGTCGATAAGGCTAATGTACTTGAGTCAACTGAGTTGTGGCGCGAAGTCGTGACGAATGTGGCTAAAGGTTATCCTGAGATTGAACTTGAACATATGTATGTTGATAACGCAGCTATGCAATTAGTGCGTAACCCAAATCAGTTTGATGTCATGGTCACAACGAATATGTTTGGCGATATTTTATCTGATTTGGCTTCCATGTTAACGGGTTCGATAGGTATGTTACCGTCCGCATCATTAGCGAGTGATGGTAGTGGCATGTATGAACCTAGTCATGGCTCCGCTCCTGATATTGCAGGACAAAATCTGGCGAACCCATTGGCAACAATAATGTCTTTAGCCATGTTGTTTAAATACTCATTAGATGAAGCAAAAATTGCCGATCAAATTGAACAAGCTGTAAGTCAGGTTTTATCAGATGGATTACGTACTAAAGATATTGAATCTGAAGGGATGACCTGTGTCGGTACAAATGAAATGGGTGATGCAGTCGTTAAAGCATTAGCCTCTGTCGTTAATTAATTATTATTGTGAATTATTAAAGTTGAAGAAGTGTTATGACAGATAAAAAAGTAAATGTAGCCGTTGTCGGTGCCACCGGTGCCGTAGGTGAAACCATGTTATCTATATTAGAACAACGTAACTTTCCTGTGGGTGATGTTTATCCCTTGGCGAGTAGTCGTTCTGCTGGTAAACGTATTGAATTTAAAAATAAGCAACTTGTTGTTGAAGATCTGGAAACATTTGATTTTAGTAAAACACAAGTCGGTTTATTTTCACCGGGTGCATCTGTTTCTGCGATACATGCGCCACGTGCTGCTGAAGCGGGCTGTGTGGTTATCGATAACACATCACAATTTCGTTATGACGATGATGTTCCGTTGGTTGTTCCTGAGGTCAACCCACATGCCGTCGCTGATTATAAAAATCGCGGGATTATTGCTAATCCTAATTGTTCAACGATCCAAATGCTGGTTGCATTAAAACCGATTTACGATGCAGTTGGTATTGAGAGAATTAATGTTTGTACTTATCAGGCAGTGTCTGGCACAGGTAAAGAAGCCATAGAAGAACTGGCAAAACAAACTGCTGACTTACTTAATGCAAAGGATATTAACTGCGAAGTTTATCCCAAGCAGATAGCATTCAATGCTTTACCTCATATCGATTCATTTCAGGAAAATGGCTACACCAAAGAAGAAATGAAAATGATTTGGGAAACCAGAAAGATATTTGAAGATGAGGCTATCCAGGTAAATCCGACCGCAGTAAGAATTCCTGTTTTTTATGGTCACTCAGAAGCTGTGCATATAGAGACAAAAGAAAAAATTGATGCGGCAACAGCGACAAAATTATTGAGTGAAATGCCAGGCGTTAGCGTGCTTGATGATCGAGTTGATGGAGGCTATCCAACTGCGGTGACAGAAGCGGCGGGCGAAGATCCTGTTTTTGTTGGCAGAATCCGTGAAGATATCTCGCATGAGCGAGGCCTGAACATGTGGGTTGTTTCAGATAATGTTCGTAAAGGCGCGGCATTAAATAGTGTTCAAATCGCAGAAATTCTGGTAAAACACTATTTATAAACCATAGTTAGGGGTATTATGTAAAGCATATTCGTAAGTTCGAATTGACTTAATATTGAGCTAAATAGTGGATTTAAATATTAAAAGTGTCAGCTTTTAACACGATACAAGTCGTTATTTCTATATAAAACAATAAGATAGTGCGAAATTTATGAATACGAATAAAGTATTATTAAAATTAGCAACAATTATAAGTTTAGCCTTATATGCTGTTACTGGTTATGGTCTTGCGTTAACTCAGGCTGAGATAAAATCTCTACTAAATCAACAGCTTGACGTTAGAATCGGCCTATTGACAGATAATAAAGCTGAATTGGATAATCTTAAAGTCTCATTAAATTACTCAGCGGTAAATAATGTATCTCGCTATAAATTGAACTACGAAGTAATTAAAAGTGATAAGCGAAATTATTTAAAAATTACTACGAATGATGTTATCCGTGAGCCTATTATTGAATTTACTCTGGATATAGGCTGGTCTGATGGTCATGTTGTGCGTGAATATTCATTTTTAATTGATCCGCCGCTTAACTGATTAAAAGGAACAAGAAGTAACAATGAAACAATTTCTATGTTTTGTCTTATTCGCTTTAACGCCAGTATTAGCTAATGCATTTGGTTTAGGCAACCTTGATTTAAATTCAGCCTTAAATGAGCCGTTTGACGCAAGAGTCCAGTTGCTTTCTCCTACAGCAGATGAGCTTGATTCGTTGAAAATTTCATTAGCCGATAGTGATGCTTTTGCACGAGCCAAAATAGACCGTCCTTTTATACTCAGTAAATTAAGATTTGATTTACGTCGTTCAGTTGATGACGGTCCAGATTATATACGCGTCTACAGTCAGGAACCGATACGCGAACCTTTTTTAAATTTCCTTATTGAAGTCAGTTGGTCTAACGGCAGATTATTCCGTGAATATACGGTGTTACTTGATCCGCCACTATATGATCCTAATGTACGTTCTGCTGAATTGACTCAAGCGACTGAACCAACTACTCAACAACCCACGACTGAACCTAGTTCTTCTGTACCAGTAGATGATCCTGAACATCAGGTTACTTATGGCGAAGCTTATGATGAATTCGCTAATAAAGCTGTAACACCATCAGTAAGCCCAAGCTTTAAAGCAGATATAGATTATAGTGGTGGAGAGATCGGAAGAG
>JBELBG010000210.1:0-3414 GCA_042095435.1 Thiotrichaceae bacterium
TTTTGCTTCCTGACGTTGTCGCCTAAAGCACCTACGGTTGGTGCAGAAGCAAAAACCTGCCGAGCGCTTATGCCTAGCCAGAAACCAAAACCTCAATCCGTAAAATTATAAAAATATTTTTTTGATTAGTAGGATCTTACCTGACCTACAACAATACCCTGTATATGTACACGATCAGCAGGGTAAATCATCGGCACCATTGTGTGGTTTTCCGGTATTAATTCAACACGATCACCGTGCTTTCTTAATTTTTTCAATGTTGTTTCATCATTATCAATTAGCGCAACGACAATATCGCCGTTGTTTGCCGTTTCAGCATGACGAACAATAACAAGATCTTTATCAAGGATTCCTGCTTCAACCATTGAATCACCTTTTACCTCCAGTACATATCGATCTTCGCCTAGTAACATATCGGAAAAATTAATTTCTAGTTGCTCAGGAATAGCTTCGATAGGCTTACCCGCAGCAATCCGTCCTGCAAATGGCAGAACCAATAAACGGCGGCTTTGTTCACCTGTCAAACGTAGACCACGCCAGCTGCGACCATTTCTTTGTAAATGTCCTTTTTTCACTAAAGACTCAACATAGCGATGAATCGTCCCTTTCGATTTGATATCAAGCAGTTGTCCTATCTCGACCAATGTCGGTGCATGCCCATTTTGCGTAATGTAACGGGTAATACACTGTAAAATTTTTTCTTCCAAGCCTGTCAGCATTAAAAGTTCTCCTTATATTCTCTTTGCTAGAATAGAGTACTTAAAGAGAACTTTCAAGTATTATGAACTTTGTCACACTGTAATTTATCCAATACGTTAAACTTGAAACAAAAAAATAATAACTAAAATTATAAAAATAAAGAGAGCTCATTATGCATAAATCAATAGTAGTTATAGTTTTTAGTATTATCAGTTTATTGTCTTTATCGTTTCCAACTTATGCTGATTCTAACGTTACTAAAGCTGTTCTGGACAAAGCCATTGAAGGTGGATTTTCAGAATTAGAAAGGCAAGTAATAGAAAAGTATTTCAAAAATGCCAAAACAGAATCTTCTCAATCTGACGATAAAAACAAGAAAAATAAAAAAAATAAAAAATTACCTCCGGGGTTAGCTAAAAAAGAAAAACTGCCTCCTGGTCTAGCTAAGCAAATGGAAAAAAACGGAACCTTACCTCCCGGGTTAGCTAAACGTGATTTACCTGAAGATCTAAATGCGAAACTACCTGATCCTGTTGAAGGGCTTGAAAGAACAATAGTTGATAATGCCGTAATACTGGTTGAAAAAGCGACTGGGAGAATTGTTGATATTTTAAAAGATGTCGTTACAGGAAATTAATAGGAGTCCAATAAATGGATAAATCAGAACAGGACTGGCAAAAAGAATTAACTCCTGAACAATTTAATATCTGTCGAAAAAAAGGCACCGAAAGAGCGTTTACCGGGAAGTATTATGATTGCAAAGACAAAGGCACTTATCTCTGCAGTTGTTGTGAAAATGAATTATTCAGTTCGGAAACAAAGTATGATTCTGGTTCCGGCTGGCCCAGTTTCTGGGAACCAATGGAGTCATCGATAAAAACAGAAGCTGACACAAGCCATGGTATGGAAAGAGTCGAAGTAATGTGCAATGAATGTGGCGCTCACCTAGGTCATGTTTTTGAAGACGGACCTCAACCCACGGGCTTGCGTTATTGTATAAATTCAGTTTCTTTGAAATTAGACAGCGATTAAAAAGCGATAGAACTCGCTTTAGAATTAGCTGTTTAAACAGATAAAATGATGGAAGTCGATAATAATGCTGGCGGTATTGAAAGATCGATTGAGCTATAAAGTACTATTTCATAACGTTAATCTAGAATAGTCGTTGTTGAATAAAGTGTAATACCTTCTGATTCATAATACGAATAATGGCTAACTTGTTTTTTGCCTAGCGTTTTGCTTGGCTTTTTGCTTAGATTCTGTAAAGAAAAAAGAGCGGCTAAGATTTATTTTGCTCTAAAGCCTGTATTTTCCGCGGTGCTTTTTCAGGAAGTTTCGAACCACGCCAGTTTTTCATGTAAGGAAACAACTTCGCCAATAATGATCATGCTCGGCGGTTTTACCTCATGCTTTTCAGGTATGAGCGGCAAATCTTTCAGTGTTGAGATGTAAACACGTTGTTCACTGGTTGTGGCTTGTTGCACTATAGCCGCAGGCGTAGTTTCCGCTAAACCATGTTTAATTAATTCACGACTTAATATATCTAGTCCATGTGTTCCCATGTAAACAGCAATTGTTTGCTGTGGCTGAACTAATGCAGACCAATTTAAATTACTTGTTCCGTCTTTAAGATGCCCAGTGATAAAAATACAGGATTGCGCATAATCACGATGCGTCAATGGAATACCGGCATAAGAAGCACAACCGCTGGCCGCCGTAATTCCCGGTACAATCTGAAAAGGAATATTGTTTTTAGATAGTAAATCAATTTCTTCGCGTCCGCGGCCAAAAATAAAAGGATCACCACCTTTTAGCCTTAATACACGCTTTCCCTGTTTTGCCAGATCAACTAATAACTGGTTAATTTGATCTTGCGGTAATGCATGTTTACTTCTCTCTTTGCCAACAAAAATGCGTTCAGCATCTTTACGTACTAAATCGACAATGGCTGGAGCAACTAAACGATCGTAAAGCACCACATCTACCTGTTGCATTAATCTCAGCGCGCGGAAAGTCAATAAATCCGGATCGCCTGGACCACCTCCCACCAAATAAACTTCACCAGTCGACTCAATATCCAGTAATTCCTGATCCAGTTGTTTTTCAAGTAATGCCAAGGCACTTTTTTCCTGACCGGCATATAACATCTCAGCGACCGAGCCCTGTAAAACATGTTCCCAAAAATACCGGCGTTGTTTTATATCTGGAAAGCGTTGTTTTACTTTATCTCTGAAACGGGCAATTAAACTTGCCAATTTTCCATAACTTGAAGGAATCAGTGTTTCCAACCTTGCACGTAGCAATCTGGCCAATATAGGTGAAGCACCGCCTGTCGAAACAGCGACAATAACCGGACTACGTTCGACAACCGAAGGCATAATAAATGAGCCCAAATTTGGATTATCAACAACATTCACCAGAATCTGTCTCGCTGTCGCATGCTCAGCTACTTCACTATTCAATTGCATATCATCTGTAGCAGCAATAACCAGCTCAATATTATCCAAACAAGATTCATCATAATGTTGGTTTAAATGCTGAATTTTCTTTTCTTGTTTCAATTTATTTAATGAAGATTCAATTTCCGGCGCAACAAGAAAAACTTTTGCTTCAGCTGCCAGTAGTTGTTGCGTTTTTCGAGCTGAGACACTACCTCCGCCGACGACTAGACAAGGTCGACCTTTAAGTTTTAGAAATATAGGAAAACTATCCATC
>JBELBG010000211.1:0-3407 GCA_042095435.1 Thiotrichaceae bacterium
ACTATTAAACTATTAGTTTTCAAGAGGATTTACAGTCATGAATAAAGAAATCATTTCGACTACAGATGCGCCACAAGCCATAGGTACTTATTCTCAGGCTGTAAAAGTGGGTGATACCGTCTATCTTTCCGGACAAATTCCCTTGATACCAGAAACAATGGATCTTATCGAAGGCGATATGCGTGTTCAAATCACACGCGTGTTCGATAACCTCACTGCCGTCGCGAAAGCTGCCGGAGGCTCACTGGCAAACATCAGCAAACTTAATATATTTCTGACCAACCTATCCTATTTCCCTTTAGTGAATGAAGTCATGGCAGAATACTTTTCCGAGCCTTATCCCGCTCGAGCGGCTGTTGGTGTCGCCAGTTTACCTAAAGGCGCGTTAGTAGAAATGGATGCCATAATGACATTATAAGCTTTATATAAGAACAGCAATTAACACAAGCTTATGCTGACCTTAATTTAGACTTAGCTTTGAAGAATAATAAACAACATTCGCTTACTGATCCCGTCTCGGCATTAAATGGAGTCGGCCCCAGCCTGCAAGATAAACTGCAAAAAATCAGTGTCCGCGAAATACAGGATTTACTTTTTCACCTGCCTCATCGTTATATTGACCGGACACGTTTATCACCTATAGGCACTTTGCGTTCAGGACACAATGCCTATATACAAGGCGAAATAGAACTCACACAGGTACGTTTTGGGAGAAGACGCTCATTACTATGCCGTATTAGCGATGGCACCGGTGCGATTGTTTTACGTTTTTTTTATTTTTCAAAATCTCAGGAAAAAGGATTACAACGTGGTTTATCCGTTCGTTGTTACGGACAAGTTCGTTTTGGTCAAAACTCATTGGAAATGGTTCACCATGAATACAGGGTTATTAATGAACAACAGAATGTTGAACTAGATGAACAGTTAACCGCCATATATCCCAGCACAGAGGGCTTACAGCAAACCCGTTTACGTAAATTAACTGAACAAGCGATACAAGTACTAAATAATAACCCTGAGCACCTGGTTGAATTACTGCCTGAAAATATTTTAGCAAAACTAAACCTACCCACTTTATCGAATGCTTTATCCTACGTTCATCGACCACCACCAGAAGCGGACATACAAAGCTTACTGGAAGGCAAGCATCCGGCACAAACGAGATTGGCATTTGAAGAATTACTCGCACACCAGTTAAGTTTATTGCAATTACGTAAGGAATTTAGAAAAGAGCAATCACCCGCTTTATCCAATAACAATAATTTCGTATCAAAATTTTTAAAGCAATTGCCATTCAAATTAACCAATTCGCAACAACGCACCTTTAATATCATCTCTGCTGATTTAAAAAAATCTGAAGCGATGTTGCGTCTTGTGCAGGGTGATGTAGGTTCTGGTAAAACAGTCGTCGCAGCAATGGCTGCATTACAGACAGTCGAGTCAGGTTATCAGGTTGCCATTATGGCGCCAACTGAATTACTCTCGGAACAACATTATAATAACTTTGTTAACTGGTTTGCTTCCTTGGGTATTGATGTTGTATTCCTTACCGGCAAACTTAGAAAGTCTTTACGAGCTGAAGCTGAAGTACGTTTATTGGAAAACAAACCTGTTGTTGCTATAGGTACTCATGCCCTTTTTCAGGATTCTATAGCCTTTGCGAAATTGGGACTGATTATTATTGATGAACAGCATCGCTTTGGTGTACATCAACGACTTGCATTACTGGAAAAAGGCCAACAGCATAATAAATATCCACATCAATTAATTATGACGGCAACCCCTATTCCAAGAACATTAACCATGACAGCTTATGCCGATCTGGATCATACAGTTATTAATGAATTACCGCCCGGTCGTAAAGCGATCAACACCAGCGTTATTTCCAATGAAAAACGTGACGACATTATTAACAGAGTAGGTGCACTTTGCGCAGAGGGCCGGCAAGTTTACTGGGTTTGTACACTGATTGAAGAATCAGAAACACTACAATGTGAAACAGCAATTGAAACAGCAGAAACATTAAAAGAAAAACTGAATAATATTAATGTCGGCCTGATTCATGGTCGCTTGAAAGCCGTAGAAAAAGAAAACATTATGCAATCCTTTAAAGAAGGAAAAATAGATCTTCTTGTTGCAACAACGGTTATCGAAGTCGGCGTCGATGTACCTAATGCCAGTTTAATGATCATAGACAATGCTGAACGCTTTGGCTTATCACAATTACATCAATTACGCGGTCGTATAGGCCGTGGCGATATAAAAAGTGATTGTGTTTTGATGTATCAGACTCCGCTTGGTGATTTAGCCAAACAACGGCTTGAGATAATGCGTACCAGTAATGACGGTTTTGTGATTGCCGAAAAAGATCTCGAATTACGGGGACCAGGCGAAGTATTAGGCACCCGCCAAGCAGGTATACCGAACATGCGTGTTGCCGATTTAATGCGTGACTCGCGTTTATTGCCTGAAATACAAAATACAGCAAAATATCTATTTGATAATGATGCTGACAAGGTAGAATCCCTGATTCATCGATGGCTTGGAAAAACTGTCGAATACAGTAATGTTTAACCGGGTAAAGTACATTGGAATGAGGGTCTGTTTATCTTTCACATTTGCCACTGCTGGGACTATTTTTGTATCCAGCAAGGCGGAAAGAGCGAGGTGTAGTCATTCTACATAAGCGATTGACAACGATGCTGGGTACAAAAATAGTCCCAGCCCTATGGGTTGCCGCTGAAAAGACGCCACTCAGCGTGGCCTGCATGGATGCAGGTCAGGAGCGTAAGCAGGATGCGAGAAGCTTTGTTCGTCATTTATTTAGAATAACTAAACTTCACTCCTCTCGCCTTGATTGGCGTCTTTTCAGTGACAACAGAGGTAAATGTGAAAGATAAACAGAACCTAAATTGGCTAAATAAAGACGCTTCACAGCAAACGATTTCTGAAAAACGCATATACCCGTTTCTATATCACGAAAATTCACTCACGCGTTTTATTCAGCAACATTGTTCCGGTTTGTTTAATCTCGAACTAATCAGTGAAGAATGGCAACAGCCTATAAGAAGTGAAGCAAGCTTATTATCGTTAACAGATAATGATACTGCCTTTATAAGAAAAGTGTTTTTAAAAGATGATGAACAGGTATTAGTTTACGCACGTAGTATTATTCCTGAGAAAACACTATCAGGAAATAATAAGAAATTACTAGAAATGGGAAAGAAACCTCTAGGTGACTTTCTATTTAATGATAAGTCAACTTATCGTGATGTCATGCGATATGCAATAATTCCTGTAGACTGCGAACTACATGCTGAAGCAACAAAAGGTTCGAATATTGCCTCTGAGTTATGGGGAAGACAGTCTCTTTTTTATACTGAACAAAAGCCCTTATTGGTTACTGA
>JBELBG010000212.1:0-3405 GCA_042095435.1 Thiotrichaceae bacterium
TGATAAAAACTAAACAGAAAAAACAAACAGCGGCTGATCGGGGCGAACCCCCGGAAAAATGTCTGGCAGAAAATGTCCAACGAGCGATGGAAAATTATTTTGAAGATCTCGATGGCCATGAAGTAAAGAATTTACATGCCCTCTTTTTGGAAGAAGTCGAAAAACCTATCTTTAGTGTTGTTATGAAACATACCCGTGGCAATATTACTCATGCAGCACAAATGCTTGGATTAAACCGAGTGACATTACGTAATAGGCTTAAAAAATACGGGCTTGATCAATAATAAGTATTTAATAAATTTTTCAGTTCTCTATTCAGGAAATTATCAATGGCAAAAGTTAAGCGCGCGTTAGTCAGTGTTTCAGATAAAGCTGGCATTGTTGAGTTTTGTAAGGAAATAAATGCACTAGGTATAGAAATACTGTCTACCGGTGGCACAGCAAAATTACTGGCTGACAACAATATTAATGTTATTGAGGTTTCTGACTATACCGGTTTCCCTGAAATGATGGACGGTCGTGTTAAAACCTTACACCCAAAAATTCATGGTGGACTTTTGGGGCGCCGCGGAACTGATGAAGCCGTTATGCAAGAGCACGGTATTGGTGAAATTGATTTAGTTGTAGTTAATCTATATCCGTTTGAAGAAACTGTCAGCAAACCGGATTGTACTTTTGCCGAAGCAATCGAAAATATCGATATTGGTGGACCGGCAATGCTGCGTTCATCGGCAAAGAATCATGCTTCGGTTGCTGTTGTTGTTGATACGGAAGATTACGATGTCGTCCTAAAAGAATTAAAAGAAAATAATCAAAGCGTCAGTGATGAAACCCGCTTCAGATTAGCGCAAAAAGTATTTGCCCATACCGCGAATTACGATGCTAATGTTTCAAACTATCTTGGTGCGATGAACCAGGAAAAAGAACCAGTAGACTTTCCATTAACGTATTCAACGCAGTTTAAAAAGAAACAGGAACTGCGCTACGGTGAAAACCCTCATCAGAGTGCGGCTTTTTATACAGAACCAAACCCGCCTGCAGGAACCTTGGCAAGTGCAAAACAAATTCAAGGCAAAGAGCTTTCCTATAACAACATTAATGATACTGATGCTGCAGTGGAATGCGTTTTATCATTTAAAGAAACAGCGTGCGTGATTGTGAAACACGCTAACCCTTGCGGTGTTGCCGTTGCCGATACTGTTCTTGAAGCTTATGAAAAAGCTTATGCAACCGATCCAACTTCTGCATTTGGTGGCATCATAGCTTTTAATAAAGAACTGGATGTCGCAACAGCTAAAGCGATAGTCGAACGTCAATTTGTCGAAGTCATTATTGCGCCAACTATTGCGCCTGAATGTATTGATGTTATTGCAAGCAAAAAAGGTGTGCGTTTACTCGAATGTGGTCACCGTAAAGGTGCGATTCAGCAATTAAATATGAAGCGTGTCAGCGGTGGTTTATTGGTTCAGGATAATGATCAAGGTGAGATTACCCGATGTGGTTTAAAAGTCGTGACAAAAAGAGAGCCAACCGAACAAGAGTTTAACGATCTATTGTTCGCCTGGCATGTTGTGAAATACGTTAAGTCCAACGCCATTATCTATGCGAAAGATAATCAAACAATAGGTATAGGTGCTGGGCAAATGAGTCGTGTTTATAGTGCGCGTATCGCTGCAATTAAAGCAGCCGATGAAAGTCTTGAAGTTACAGGTTCAGTGATGGCTTCTGATGCTTTCTTTCCATTCAGAGATGGACTGGATTCAGCCGCCGAAGTCGGGATTAGAGCGGTGATACAGCCCGGTGGTTCAATGCGTGATGAAGAAGTGATTGCAGCAGCGGATGAACATGATATAGCTATGGTGTTCACTGGCATTCGCCACTTCCTCCACTGACGGGTATATTTTTTGTTACTTCTTCGTTGCTATCGTCACTGCGCTACTCATGTATTACATATACATTTTGTTGCTCGTTCTCGATGGCGCCTCGAATTAACTAAAAAATCTACTCCGTCAGTCAAAAGTTATAAATAAGAGAGAGTTATGAAAGTATTAATTGTAGGTGGTGGTGGTCGTGAACATGCATTGGCATGGAAAGCAGTGCAGTCTGATCAGGTTGAAATTGTTTATGTTGCACCCGGTAATGCAGGAACAGCAACAGAAAATAAAGTAGAGAACATTGCAATCGGCGCAGAAGATATTTCTGAATTAAAAGCTTTCGCAGAAAAAGAGAAAATTGATTTAACGATTATTGGCCCTGAAGCACCGTTAGTCGCGGGTATCGTTGATGAGTTTCAACAGGCTGGGCTTGCCTGTTTTGGGCCAACAAAAGCTGGGGCTATACTCGAAGGTTCTAAATCATTCTCAAAAGATTTCTTAAAACGCCATAACATTCCCACAGCAGAGTATGACGTGTTTACTGAAGTTGAGCCTGCCATTGAATATGTAAAATCAAAAACAATTCCGATAGTCATAAAGGCTGATGGGCTGGCAGCAGGGAAAGGTGTCGTTATTGCCATGAGCGAAGAAGAAGCCATCAATAGTATTACTGATATGTTGTCGACTAATAAATTTGGTGAAGCCGGGCATCGTGTTGTTATCGAAGAATTTATGCAAGGCGAAGAAGCCAGCTTTATTGTTATGGCAGATGGTGAACATGTTTTACCGTTAGCCAGTTCACAAGATCATAAAGCGCGTGACGAAGGCGATAAAGGACCGAACACAGGCGGTATGGGTGCGTATTCACCCGCGCCCGTTGTTGATGCAGCAATGCATGATCGCATTATGAGCGAAGTCATTATGCCAACGATACAAGGTATGGCGAGTGAAGACAGAACTTATACCGGTTTTCTTTATGCTGGCGTGATGATAACGAATGATGGTACACCAAAAGTGCTGGAGTTTAATTGCCGCTTTGGTGATCCGGAAACACAACCCATTATGATGCGTTTAAAAAGTGATCTGGTTTCACTCTGTTTATCAGCAACAAATAAAACCCTGGATCAATCAACCGCTGAATGGGACGAACGAGCTGCATTAGGAGTAGTAACTGCATCAGCAGGATATCCTGAAAGTTCAAGTAAAGGCGATGTGATTAGCGGACTTGATTCAGACTTCGCTGACAACGTAAAAGTCTTTCATGCAGGTACAAAAGAAAATAACGGAAATATCGAAACAGCCGGCGGTCGTGTACTTTGCGTGACCGGTTTAGGTGAATCAGTTACCAAAGCACAACAAACCGCATACCAAGCATTAAACAGTATTAATTATGACGGCATGTTCTATAGAAAAGATATTGGGTATAGAGCCGTACAGCGTGAAGGATAGTTTCTTATTTTAAAGTTGTTACGGTAGAGCGGAACCTATTTCATCCAGTTTATTTTGTAATGATAATTTATCGAGTTTTTCC
>JBELBG010000213.1:0-3358 GCA_042095435.1 Thiotrichaceae bacterium
AATTGCAGATTTCAGTATTGCGCACTTAATGAATTCAGATACAACCAGCACTATGCCCATGGGTTTTGTAGGTTCGCCACGTTATATGTCACCAGAGCAGGTACAGGAAGACCAAATCACCAATCAAACGGATCTGTTTTCATTAGGCATTGTTATGTATGAATTATTAACGGGTAAGCATCCATTTGCAGCAGAAAGCTTTTCCCGCTTGATTCATATGATTATCAATGAAGAGCATACGCCTCTTTCAACACATCGATCTGATGTGCCGGAAATTCTAGAAAAAATAATTCATCACGCGTTACAGAAAAACCCTGAAAAAAGATACAAGATGGGATTAAATTTTGCAGCTGATCTAAGTTTAGCTTTTGATTATCTGGAAGAGCCGCAACAGGACGTTGAAGCGCAGGAAAAATTTAATAGCATACAAAAGCTGGCTTTCTTTAATGAGTTTCCTGAGTCAGAAATTTGGGAAATTATTCATGCTTGTGTCTGGCAATCCTACCAGGCGGGAAATCAAATCATTGTTGAAGGTGATATTGATGATTCGTTTTACATTATTACTTCAGGTGAAGTTGATGTCTATAAAGATGGGGCTCGAATTGGTAATTTAGTCACAGGTGATTGTTTTGGAGAAATGGCCTACTTGAGTAAAGCGGAACGCACAGCAACCATTATCGCTACAACTCGTGTCGACTTAATGAAGGTGAACGCAACATTAATAGAACAAGTTTCCGTAGAGTGCCAGTTGCATTTTAGTCGGGTATTTATGAAAACGCTGGTTAAAAGACTTTCTGAGACAACAGCGATGTATGCATCGAGGCTGGATTAGAGTACGAATATTATTGTTGTTTATAGCGTTTGATAAGGTTTCTTGTTGATGAGTCTATATCTTCATTAATATTTTCAGAATTTATATTATTATAAATATTCGTTGCTAACTTCTTTCCAAGTTCAACACCCCACTGGTCAAACGAGTTAATCTGCCACAATAAGCCTTGTACAAAAGTACGGTGTTCATACATTGAGATTAACATTCCTAATGTTTCAGGGCTTAGTTTATTATATAAAATAGTGGTACTCGGCCTGTTGCCTGTAAAGTTTTTATGTGGATCCGAGCTATCTTCACCTTGCATAAGTGCCTGCGATTGTGCAAAGCAATTTGCTAACAAGAGTTCATGATGTTTTTTGTCCCCTTTTTTATTTAAGGGCGCAAGGAAATCAACAGGTATTACTTGCGTTCCCTGATGCAATAGCTGGAAAAAGGCATGTTGTGCATTCGTTCCTGTTGCCCCCCATGTTACTGGCATTGTTTGATAATCGATTCGATGACCGGATAGATTTGATGATTTGCCATTACTTTCCATAAATAATTGCGATAAATATTCGGGAAAGAGTTTTAACGACTCATCATAAGGGATGAAAGCATGCGTCGCTGTCTCAAAGTAGTTATTGTACCAATAATCAATCAAAGCAAGAATGACAGGAATATTTTTTTCCAATGATGTTTGCTTAAAATGCTCGTCCATTTTATTGGCGCCAGTAAGTAAGGCTTTAAAGTGTTCAAAGCCAAGTGCCAGTGCAATTGGCAAACCGATTGCTGACCATAGTGAAAAACGACCGCCTACCCAGTCCCAAATTTGAAAAACATTTTCAGGATTAATCCCGAATTCTTTAGTTGCTTCTAAGTTATTTGAAACAGCGATGAAATGTTTATTAATTTCAGTACAACCCGCTTCTTCTTGCATCCATTGTTTTAATGTTTCGGCATTTGTCTTTGTTTCTATTGTGTTGAATGATTTTGATGAAATTATAAATAGCGTTGTTTCCGGATTAATAGTTTTAAGTAACTGTTCGACAGGTTGATAATCGAGGTTCGATATGAAATAAGACTGTGTATTTAAAATTTTAAAATCGCTTAACGCATCAATAACCATTTTGGGCCCTAAATCAGAACCACCAATACCGATATTGACAAAAGTGTCTATTGGTTTGTCCGTCCAGCCTTTAAATTTTCCTTCATGCACTGAAGTAACAAAGCGTTGCATCTTCTCCAGTTCGCTGTGGACCTGCTTAATAATATCAACATTATCGACGCTTAATATTTGTTCGCGACGACTTCTTAAAGCAGTATGTAATACAGCTCTATTTTCAGTTATGTTTATTTTTTCTCCATCAAACATTGCCTTGATTGATGATTCGATATTTAAATTTCTGGCGAACTGGAATAACAGAGCAAGAATATCTGTAGAGATTAGATTTTTTGAATAATCAACAAAGAGGTTGGAACACTGGCTGGAAAACGTTGCGCCTCTTTCTTTGTCATGCATAAATAAATCGCGCATATGAATACCCTGCACGGCTTTACACTGCGCAACTAGTTGTTCTCTAATTTCTTGATTTTTAGATGTGCCAGACATAGTTATTGAAACCATAGTGATTTAAAAACAGCACGATTAATTGTAGTTTGATTTTACTTTTCAACCATAAGGTTATAAACCCGGATGAGTCGCACGATAGCGTTGTTCCAGGAAACGAATAAAGTAATTATATTCTAGGCTGTGTCAGTGATGTAATGTTCTAATTGTTCAATAATGAATTCTTTTTCAGAAATTATATTTTTAACAACATCCATTATCGATAACATGCCAACAACTTCATTATCTTTTACAACAGGTAAATGACGGATGTGATATTTTGACATGATGACCAGGCATTCATCTATGGATTGTGAGAGGCTAACGCATTTAAGTTCAGTCAAGTCGGTCATAATCTCGCTGACTTTGGTTTCAGATGAATTTCTATCGTTTAAAATGACTTTTCTCGTATAGTCCCTTTCTGAAAAAATGCCGGCTAATTTATTGTTTTCAAGTACCAGCAATGCACCGACCTTTTTTTCATTAAGCATTTTGATTGCATCAATCACAAGCATATCTGCAGTGAGTGAAAAGACTTCGTTACTATTTCTGGCATTGAGTAATTGATTGACTGTTGTTGTCATTGTTTTTCTCTCCAGTATCGGAACATGCAATAAATTAAAGCATGACATGATTTTCTCTTCCACATTCAAGTATAGTGCTCCTGATTGTTGGGTCAACACTCGTGTGTTTAAGTAAAACAAAGGTTCTTCTTGTCGTTACAAACTGACACTATATTTGCTATTAAAATCAATGTAGATACATTAGTATCAACAAAAAAAAGTTAACATGCAGGATTTTAAATGCTGCGTCGCACACTAAAGTGATAAGGTGATTCCAAATAAAAAATTAGTAATATATGAGTCAGAACATCCCAGATAAATTAGGCAAGTACACTGTTCTTGAAGAAATCGACAGGGGTAGTATGGGAGTGGTCTATC
>JBELBG010000214.1:0-3296 GCA_042095435.1 Thiotrichaceae bacterium
TATGAATAATATATTTAAAATTTATACAGGACTTATTTTTATCATTATCAGTTTTAATAGTACGGCTGCTGTTAAAATTGTGGAATGTGAAGATATCGAAGGAAATACTTCATTTCACAGCACCTGTCCTTCTGGCACTAACATGGTGAATGAAAAAAAGATTTCTACAGGAAGCAAATCTGCTGCTAATAACAAACCTGTCACTTACGAAACTAATAGCTCTAGTATAAGTGCAATTATGTATACAATTACAGATTGCAGTCCTTGCGATGCAGTGCGTGAATTATTACAGATAAAAAACATACCATTAACGGAAAAGAATGTTGATGGAAATATTGAGCTACAAGCAGAACTTAACAAGCTAAATGGCTCTTTAAATGTGCCAATAACATTAATTGGTGATAAAAAGCTTTCAGGCTATAACAGAACAGAAATACTATCTGCTCTAAAGGCAACTGGGTGGAAAGACCCAAATGACAAAGTCGGTAAAGATAATGCTGAAAAATAAAGTTATATTGAACCTGACTAAGCTATCTCTTTTTCACTAAGTAATTCTTTTGGTAAAGAAAAGACTACACGTTCAGTAATGCCTGGGTTTTCTTCTACCATAGACGCGCCCCACTCTTTTAGTTGAGCGATTACTTCTTCAACAAGAATTTCTGGAGCAGAAGCACCAGCCGTTAGGCCTATATTTTCTTTTCCTTCAACCCATGCTTCTTTAATTTCTGAAGAATCATCAATCAGATAAGCCGGCACACCTGCTTTTTGTGACAACTCCATCAAACGTGTTGAGTTAGAGCTATTCGGCGACCCCACCACGAGGATCAAATCACACTTGGCAACCAGCTTTTTCACTGCATCTTGTCGATTTTGTGTGGCATAACAAATATCTTCTTTCTTAGGTCCATCAATATTAGGAAACCGTTGTCTCAATGCATCAATGACTTCTGCTGTATCGTCCATAGATAAAGTAGTTTGTGTAACAAAAGCCAATCGATCCGAATTTTTAACCTCCAGTTTCAAAACGTCTTCGACAGACTCGACCAGATACATGCCACCTTTACCATTCTTTGGCCGATACTGGCCTATCGTACCTTCAACTTCAGGGTGTCCTTCATGACCAATTAAAATACATTCAATTTCTTCATCTTGATATTTACCGACTTCCATATGTACTTTTGTCACCAATGGACAAATCGCATCAAACACTCTCAAGCTACGTCGTGATGCTTCTTCTCGTACTGCTTTTGAAACTCCGTGCGCACTGAAAATCACTGTCGAGTCGTCAGGTACTTCATCCAGTTCTTCAACAAATACCGCACCTTTATCCCTGAGAGAATTAACAACGTGCTTATTGTGTACCACTTCATGGCGTACATAGACTGGCGCGCCAAAAAGCGATAATGCACGTTCAACAATCTCAATAGCACGGTCAACACCAGCACAAAAACCACGAGGATTAGCGAGTAATATTTGCATTTAGATTTTCCTGTAACAACTTAAAAAAAGCGGATTATAGCAATAAGTTAACTATCATTCTCGCTATCATTCAAACAGATAGCATCAATAATTAATAAAATTGCACCAATAAATATAGCTGAGTCGGCAATGTTAAAGGTTGGCCAAGGATTAAATATTTTCAAAGGGATAAAGCTTAATGATACGTCAATAAAATCAATAACATAACCATAATTAATTCTATCCCAGACATTACCAATGACACCACCCAGAACCAAGGACAAGGCAAAAAATAAACATTTTTCATCTTTTGCCAGGCTTTTCATCCAGAAAACCAACACGATACTAACGACAGATCCCAAGCTGATAAAGAAATAGCGTTGCCATCCACCCGCTTCACTCAGAAAGCTGAATGCCGCACCCATATTATGAGTAAGCGTAATATTAAACCCGGTAAAAACGGGTATGGATTCATAAAGCGCTAATTGCTGAACTGCCAAATACTTCGTTAATTGATCAAGAAAAATGATCAGAACAGATATAGCCAAGCCCAAAAATAAATTTGCTTTTGTGTCAGGCATACTGCCTATTCTCACCTTCACCATCGACATTTTCTATACAACGTTGACACAATTCCGGATGTTCCTGATTAGAACCAACATCTTCCCTGTGATGCCAACAACGTACACATTTGTCATGTTTTGATGCTACAACCGTAATGGCTAAACCCTCAATTTCTGAAGGGTTTGCATCGTCAGTTTTCTCACTCAAAGAATGTAAACGTGCATAGGAAGTAATTAAAACAAACCGTAATTCATCACCCAGAAATTCAAGCTGCTTTTTAACTTCATCATTACAGTAAAGATCGACCTCTGCATCTAATGACCCGCCAATCGTTTTGCTTTCACGCAATGGCTCGAGCTGTTTATTTACTTCATCACGAATAGAAACAATAGCTTCCCATTGCGTTTGTCTTGTCGTCGCTTCAGTTTCATTAATTTCTAATTCATACCACTCTTCAAAGAAAACAGATTCGCTTCTTTCTCCGGGAATAAACTGCCAAATTTCATCTGCGGTAAAACTCAGTATTGGCGCCAACCAGCGAACCATCATTTCAACAAGATGAAACATCGCTGTTTGTCCAGAACGTCTTGCTAAACTATTTTCTGCTGCTGTGTATTGTCTGTCTTTAGTTATATCTAAATAAAAACTACCCATTTCAACTACGCAAAACTGGTGCAACAACTGATAAATCAAATGAAATTCATAATTATTATAAGCCGTGATAATTTCTTTCTGTAAACGTGTTGCGTGTTCAATAGCCCACTTATCCAGAGCCAACATATCTTCATAAGCCACACTATTTTTATCCGGGTCAAAGCCATCAAGATTGGAAAGTAAGTAACGTGTGGTATTTCTAAAACGCCTATAAGCATCCGCAGTTCGTTTTAGTATTTCATCAGAAACACTTATCTCACCACTGTAATCAGTGGACGCAACCCATAAACGCAGTATGTCTGCACCCAGTGTTTTAAAAATCTGCTTTGGCGCCACCGTATTCTGCAACGACTTTGACATCTTGCGGCCATCAGCATCGACGGTAAATCCGTGAGTCAAGACAGCTTTGTAAGGTGCATAACCATTCATTGCTATACTTGTTTTCAATGATGATTGGAACCAACCACGGTGCTGATCTGAGCCCTCAAGGTACAAATCCGCTGGCGCTGAACGTAGTTCATTATTTCTACGCTCCAGAACGCTATAGTGAGTCACGCCGGAATCAAACCAAACATCTAATGTATCCGTCTCTTTTTGATAGTCTGCTTCATCTCCAAGTA
>JBELBG010000215.1:0-500 GCA_042095435.1 Thiotrichaceae bacterium
GCTGTTGGTATAAAAAGTCCGCCATTTTTAACAAATGGCATATAAGAAGCGTATAGCGCACTTTTATCTCGGATTGTTAGAGATAAAATACCCTGTCTTGCATCGCGGCCAGCTGCCATTTAACTCACTCCCCTGAACTCGTTTTGAACTAATCCGTTGCTGCTTTGGGTTTATTCCAATTTAGTACAATTTCTTCAAACAAGCTTAAAACATTGTAGTTCATTACGCCTGTCGACTGTTGATACTTAAACAATACAAAATCATAGTTCCTGACTAACGCAACCAAGTCTAATGAATTTACAAGGTCTTGCAAGTCTTCTTTCAAGTCAAAGTTAACAAGATTTGAAGCGTCTTTCTGTAGTTTCAAGCGAATTAGATCCTGAATTAACCTCAATAAACTGATAAAAACATTTTCTGTCCCGAGTGCTTGCCAATTTGATGCAATTTGTACGGGATCAGAGTTATTTGTAGATAAGGATTTCAAGTCGTTCAGTAGAGTA
>JBELBG010000215.1:510-3295 GCA_042095435.1 Thiotrichaceae bacterium
CAACCATCTTCACCGCTTTTAACGGTTCGCCAGAAGCCAAACGTAGTAATAATTCGGCAGAAAGCTTACTTTCAATAGGCTGTTGTTTAAGCCAGTTAACTGCTTTGTCATCGAAAGCGGCTTCAAAATCCACTTTTTGACAACGACTTCTTATCGTAATGGGCAGATTAGAAGGTCTGTGGCTTAAAAGAAATAACATTGACTGCGACGGTGGTTCTTCCAGTGTTTTTAATAATGCGTTTGCTGTCGAACGGTTCATAGCATCAGCAGCTTTAATAATCGCGATCTTATGATTACGAGAAAAGCTTTTTAGTGTGACGTACTCTATAAGTTCTCTTATCTGATCTATTTTTACTTGTTTGCCCTCTTCTTCCGGTTCGATAATGAGTAAGTCAGGATGAGAACCAGCAAGGAATAATTGGCAACTTTGACAGTTACCACAAGCATTATCCGGATTCTTGTTAACCTGATCCTGGCCTTTGTTTAAACACAATATTTGCATGGCAAATGTCAGTGAAAATTGTTTTAGCCCTATTCCCTCTGGCCCGGTTAGCAATAAAGCGTGTGGGAAACGTTGTTGCTTTTGCATTTTCAGTAAGCGCTGTTTTTGTTTTTCCTGCCAGGGATAAATCTCTAACACGGATATTCTTCCAGAATAGTTTGAATTTGTAGTTTCACATTTTCAAATGATTGCGATGCATCAATAATACTAAAGCGTTTAGGTTCATTTTCTGCTCTTTCGAGGTAACAGCTGCGGATACGCTCAAAAAAGCTGATTTCTTCCTGTTCAAATCGATCAGCGTCACTTCGTTGATTCGCACGTCTGAGGCCAGTTTCAATATCCAAATCAAATAACAGAGTCATATCTGGTTTTAGACCTTGCTGTACCCAGTTTTCTAACGCTTCAATACGTGTCATGTCTAAACCTCTGCCCGCTCCCTGATAAGCATAAGTCGCATCAATAAAGCGGTCGCAAATAACAATTTTTTCTGATGATAATGCGGGTCTAATCACTTCGTCGATATGTTGCATTCTTGCGGCAAACATCAACAATAATTCAGTATTGTCGGTTAGTGTTTCATTATCGCTGTCTAACAGAATTGCTCGAATTTGTTCACCGGTTTTTGTGCCACCAGGCTCACGGGTTTGAATCACTTCTCTACCTTTTTCGGAAAAATACTCTGCAGCGTAAGCCATTAGCGTACTTTTCCCCGCTCCTTCAACACCTTCTAATGTAATAAATACACCTTGCTGCATATTACTTACCTTTTTTTAGCTGATATTTTACAACGGCACGGTTATGTTCGGCCAAGGTTTCAGAAAAATAGTGAGAACCATCGCCTTTAGCAACAAAATACAGTTCTTTACCATCTTCTGGGTGTAGTGCCGCGTGTATTGCTTCGCGACCGACGAGTGAAATCGGACTGGGCGGCAAACCTTTATAGCGATAAGTATTATAAGGAGAATCAATTTTCAGATCTTTCTTTCTAATGTTGCCATCAAACTGTCTGCCCATGGCATAAATCACCGTTGGATCGGTCTGCAGTCTCATATTTTTATTTAATCGGCGGACAAATACACCTGCAATTTTCGCCCGTTCACTGGCAAGGCCGGTTTCTTTTTCAACAATTGAAGCCATTATTAATGCTTCGTAAGGTGTTTTGTAAGGTAAATTTTCTTCGCGGTTTTGCCACTCCTGATCGAGAACTTGTTGAAGTCTTTCATAAGCGCGTTTTAAAAAATCAACATCGCTAGTGCCTCGGGGGAAATGGTAGGTATCAGGAAAAAACAAGCCTTCAGCAGCCGATTCCGGATAGCCTAATGTACTTAATAATTTATCAGGATCATGCGTTATGAGTTTTTTTTCCAAAACATTATTCAGTTTTATAGTCTCTAACATTTCGTAAATTTGCCAGCCTTCGACCAATGTCATGGAATACTGAACCACTTTGCCGGAAACGAAAATATTCAGTAACTCGTCAGGCAAAATACCGGGCATTATGTTGTATTCGCCCGATTTTATTTTATTTGCACGTTTAGAATGGCGCGCTAATAACTCTAAATAAAAGCTTTCGTTTATTATATTTTCGGAAACAAGTTTTTTGTTTAATGCAGAAAAACTGACTCCTGATTTAACGGTGAATATTACTTCTTTTTTGATGTTAATAGGGGTTTCTAAAAACGCTTTATAGTCAAGATAAACTAAAACCAGTGTCAATGATGAGAATAAAATTATCAGGCCAGACAAGCCTATAAAGCGCTTTAATAAAGGCGTCAACTTCATGATGGAATACTATTCGTCTCTAATAGTGCCTGCTTGATTTGCTTAGTGATATTACCAACAGAAAATGTCTGTTCTTCTAGTTTGATAACCGGCCATAGTCCAATCACACTATTGCAGACAAATATCTCGCTAGCATTCTTTAGTTCATCTAAAGAAATTGTTTTAACTTCGGCGTTTATGCCTAATGTCGGAGCCAGATCAAGAACTTTGTTACGTATGATGCCTGCTACGCCACAGAGGTTTAATTCTGGAGTTAATAAAACGCGGTTATTCACACAAAATATATTACTCATCGTGCCTTCAATAACATTGTTTCCATTATCCAGAACGACACCCTCAGTAATGTCAGTATCGGACCATTCAGAACGTGCCATCACTTGCTCCAGACGATTCATGTGCTTTATGCCGGCAAGCGTTTCATTATGAGCATATTTATATTCACAAATGCGAACCGATATACCGTTAGAATTATTTTCAGGGTATCTAGGAAAGGGATAAAGT
>JBELBG010000216.1:0-1971 GCA_042095435.1 Thiotrichaceae bacterium
TGGTTTTTATGTAAAGCATAATGATCAATCATTGTATCGTTTGTCAGCATGTAATGATGATATTGAGCAACGAGTTAAAGCAATATGCGGTAACTCTTTCCTGAATAAAAGTATTCGTATTGATAATGAAAAAGACGGATTGCATTTATGGGGCTGGCTTGGATTAAATGATGTGGCACGTAGTCAATCGGACAGGCAGTATTTTTATGTAAACGGTCGAATGGTGCGTGATAAACATGTTAGTCATGCAATACGTCTGGCGTATGATGATCGTATCGCAACAGGCCGTTATCCGAGTTTTGTTTTACATTTGAATCTTGATCCTTCTTTACTGGATGTTAATGTGCATCCTGCTAAATCAGAAGTACGCTTTGCTGATACAAGAAATATTCATGATTTTATTTATGGCAGTTTGCTGGACAGTTTAAAACAGCCTGTCATGGTTGCTGTGAGTGAAGGTAATATTGATATCGGTAACGTACAATATGAAATGCATAATCAAACTACAGGGAATGCTGAACAACAATCAATCAATGAAAGTATTGGTCGTTACTTAGATGAAAAAGATAAAACCATTACTGATATACAACCAACCTCATTTAAACAGTTTGATGTACTACAAAATAAAAAAATCTTATCAAAGTATTTCTCTTTATTTTCCGGGCAATTTGTTATTGCTGATATTGATAAAGAGCAATATTTAATTGATATTGCTAAAAGCAGGGTTTTGATTACAACAAATTATTTATTAAATAATTTTAAAGCCAGCAAAATTATAAAACGTCCGATACTGGTGCCTGTTAGTTGTGAATTAGCAAAAGATAAACTTGAATTGCTTAATGATAATGTTTCATTAATTAATCAATGGGGATTTGAACTGGAACAAATATCACCAACACAAATTCGAGTACGTTCAATTCCTTCTCGCCTTGTTTATGCAGAAACTTTATCTTTAGTATACGATTTATTAGAAGCACTTAAATTAAATAAACCTGAAAATGAAATTGCCATGATGCTTGCTGAGCATGTGAATGATTCGGGTACAGAACTTAATGAAGAGTCGACCTTGCAACTTATAAGCGAAATATCTGCTTCTAAAAATAATAACAATGAAGCGTTACCATGGCGAAAACTGGAAGCCTCTTTATTGCAATCCTTATTAGAAAAATAATGTCTTCAAAAAACTCTGATACACCGCATGTCATTTTTATTATGGGGCCAACGGCTTCCGGTAAAACCGATCTTGCTGTGCAGCTTTATGAAAAGATTGATTGTGAAATTATCAGTGTTGATTCGGCATTGGTTTATCGTGGTATGGATATTGGTACGGCAAAACCGAATAAACAACTATTGGAAAAAGTGCCACATCGATTGATTGATATTTGCGATCCAACAGAAGCTTATTCAGCCGCGAGTTTTATGAAGGATGCTAATGAAGCGATTAAAGAAATACACGAAAAAGCTAAAACACCGTTATTGGTTGGTGGAACAGGACTTTATTTCCGAGCACTGGAGCAGGGCTTAGCTGAATTACCAGAAGCGAATTATCGAATACGTGCTCGCCTTGAAGCAGAAGGAGAATCTGGAGGTTGGTCAACGCTACACAAAAGATTAAGCCAGATTGATCCTGAAGCCGCCGCTCGGATTAATGAAAATGATCCGCAACGTATTCAACGTGCTTTGGAAGTGTATGAAATAACAGGTGAAACTATGACTTCATTACTTTCTCAAGGAAGAAAACAGAAGTTGTTGTTTCCTATAAAGAAAATTATTTTATCTCCTGATGATCGTTCTTTGTTACATGAACGTGTTAAACAACGGTTTATAACGATGTTGGCATCAGGATTGATTGAAGAAGTAGAGGCTTTATATAACCGTGGGGATTTGTCATTAAGTTTGCCATCCATGCGGATGTTAGGTTACAGGCAGGTTTGGCGCTATCTGGACGGCGAAACCAGTTATGAAGAAATG
>JBELBG010000216.1:1981-3291 GCA_042095435.1 Thiotrichaceae bacterium
GAGCACGATATTATTGCGACACGACAATTGGCAAAACGCCAGATAACATGGTGTAGAAGCGAAACAGATGCGAGATGGTACGATTCTGAAAAAACGGATATTTTGTCTAATATTTTGCAAAATTTTGAGAAATAGCCGCAAACTCTTGCTTATTTGTAATATACTACAACGTAAATAACTAGAAACATCTCATACAATTTGCTGAGATATACAATAAGAATAAAATTATAAGAAGGAGGAATATCATGAGTAAGGGGCACTCGTTACAAGATCCTTTTTTGAATGCGCTTAGAAAAGAACGAATCCCGGTTTCTATTTTTCTCGTGAATGGTATAAAACTACAAGGACAAGTAGAATCATTTGATCAATTCGTGATCTTATTAAAAAACTCGGTAAGCCAATTGGTGTACAAGCATGCTATTTCTACCATTGTTCCAGCAAGAAATGTCAAAATGCCCAGAGCCGATGATGATAGCGAACAAAGCTAAACACATTAACTGGTAGTCATTTGGAATCAAAATCCGCTGATATTCAGCGCGCCTTAATTGTTCAGGTTGATTTTAATAAATCAGCTCAGGACGAAGCATTTAATGAATTTGCTCAATTAGTCGAATCTTCGAGTCTTGAAATCGTTGATTCGGTCAGGGCACCACGTTCAAATCCTGATGCACAACTTTTTGTTGGTAGTGGCAAAGCGCAAGAAATTGCTTTTGCAGCAAAACAGTCAGATGCAGATGTTGTTATATTCAATCATTCACTAACGCCTGCGCAGGAACGCAACCTGGAAAAGCAGACGGAAGTCCGTGTTATTGACAGAATTGGTTTAATTCTTGATATTTTTGCGCAACGTGCACGTAGCTACGAAGGTAAATTGCAGGTTGAATTAGCGCAATTACAACATTTATCGACACGTCTGATTCGGGGCTGGACCCACCTTGAGCGACAAAAAGGGGGGATTGGTTTACGTGGGCCGGGTGAAACACAATTAGAAACAGACCGACGCTTAATTGGGCAGCGTATTAAGGTGATTAAAAGCCGTTTGTTAAAAGTGCGCAAGCAACGAGAACAAAGTCGGCAACAACGAAAAAAGAATGATATTCCAGTCGTTTCGCTGGTGGGTTATACCAACGCAGGTAAATCTACTTTATTTAATTATTTAACCGGAGCTGAGGTTCACGCTGCAAACCAATTATTTGCGACGCTGGATCCGACATTAAGGCGTATTGAGACGACCAGCGGCAGAGATGTTATTTTGACTGATACTGTTGGGTTTATCCGGAAATTACCCCACCAGTTAGTAGAGTCTTTTA
>JBELBG010000217.1:0-3288 GCA_042095435.1 Thiotrichaceae bacterium
TTTCCTGTTCGCTGGTCAGCGCAATTGAACGTTTACACAATTCTGCCAATGTTGTTTCTGTGTCTTTATGATCAGATAGTTTTTTCAGGAAAACTTTGAAGGTATCCGGTTTTTGTTTTGTTTTGGCTGAAGATTTATTGATGTTGGAGACAACTTCATTAATTGATCTCAGTTTTGAAACCGGCGTTGCTGAGTCATTGTTTATTTCATTATTGATAGCACGTATTTTTTCAGCATAGTGTTCATAATCTTTTTTACTTGATAAAAGTTGTAACACGCTTGTTATTAACGCATTTGTTCTGGATGTGTCTGTGTCCCGTTCTTTTTTATACACCAGTATCGATTGAACCAGCGCATCAATTTCTTTTTGTGGAATGTTATCTTTCGAATTTTTTAATGCAGTTTTTAGATTAAGTAATTTTTTATCAAGGATGTCATTCGAGCCTTGATAGGCAAAGGTGAGTTTTAATACGGTTTTTAAGATTTCCTGCTGCTGTTGCTCCCACTCCTGCTCTTTAATATCCAGTTCCTTAATAATTTCTGAATACTGTTTTTTCCAATCTGTCTCTGAGCTAGCAGTTTCTTTGTGTGACAACATTGAACATACACCCTAGTCTTGTAAAGATTCATGACGCAGGCGCTGTTTTTAGAATGCGTTGTATCTGCCAGATTGGCAGATTCAACTATTGAGAATAATTCTCCAGATATTATTCGCTGGCTACAGTGCTTGCCTTCTCTTTATCGACCAGAGTGTTGGTGATCTTTAGCACATTTTCAAAGCTGCCAGCAGTAGAACCACTGACCATGTATTTACCGTTCACGATAATGGCTGGTACTCCTGTGAGCTTATAACGTTGTCCCATGACGAAGGCTTGTTTTACTTTGGTATCAATCTCATCAGATTCGTAAACTTTCAAAAATTCATTCTTATCAACGCCATGTTTGACAAAGAATTTTTTCATAGCATCGTCGTCATGAACTTTTTTTCTTTGTTTGTGGATAGCATCAAACAAGGGCCCATGGATTTTATCCAAAACACCTAACTTTTCTGCTGTATAGAACGCTTTGGCATGAGGGATCCAGTTTTTACGGAAAATGCCGGGCATACGTCTAAACTCAACGCCTTCAGGCTTATTTTGTAGCCATTCTTTTATATGAGGTTCGAAGTCATAACAATGAGGACAGCCATACCAGAATACTTCCAGTACTTCTATTTTATCGCCGGTCTGAGTTACTTGTGCCGGGCTGATGACGTTATAACCGTCAGCAGCAATTGCTGTATTAACAATACCGCCGAATGACAGCAGCATAGATAATGAAATGAGTTGGATTAATTTTTTCATGATTATCCTTACTTATATTTTGTTATGTGACGAATAGGTCGTGTTTACCTTGTAAAGTTTAGACAGCTGATTTCGCCTTTTACGTCAAAAGTAACGTAATTATTTAGTGCAAACCCTGAATATATTCTGAAACTGCTTCAATTTGCGCTTCAGTCATTGGAGCAGCAATAGTTCGCATGACCTTGTTTGCATCATTGCTACGTTCTCCAGACTTGAAAGCATTAAGTTGAAGTTTGGTATATTCAGCATGTTGGCCAGATAGGACGGGATATAGCGCGCCTGGATTACCTGTTCCAGAAGGTCCATGGCATGCTATGCAAGCCGCAACACCTGATTCTGCATCGCCGGCACGATAAATTTTCTCGCCTAATTCAATTAATTCAGGATTAGCCGCGCCTTTTTTTGATTTTTGAGTAGAAAAGTGAGCTGCTAAATTAGCCATGTCTTCTTCGCTTAGTGATGCAACCATCGGAGCCATTTGTGCGTTAACACGATTGCCATCTTTAAAGTCTTTTAATTGTTTATAGGTATATTCGGCATGTTGCCCGGCTATTTTTGGCCAAACCGGGTTTACGCTATTACCATCTGCGCCATGACAAGCAGCACAAGGTGCCGCAAGGGTTTTGCCTTTAGTTGGATCGGCTGCGTAGCTGGAGCTCGTAGCAATCAAAACTAAACCAACGATTGCTAAATATTTAATTTTCATAATTACAATTTCCTTTAAGATGTGACTGATTGTGATTTGGTTCTTATTATGGATTTTTTTCGGGTTTATGTCCTGTATTCTGTGTAAGAGTAATTCATAAGCACATAATCTTCAAAAAATGAATATTGAAAGCTCGTCAATGTGACTGACATAAGTGGAGAACCGCTATCAATACAGAAAAATTAGCAAACGGCTGGTTTAGCCGCCTCGAATTTCGCTTAGGTGTTGCATCAATCAAACAACTTCCAGCTGATAATGGTTCTGAAGTTGCTTTTGCCGGTCGATCAAATGTGGGTAAGTCCAGCGCAATAAATAAAATAACGAATCGACGTGGATTGGCCAGAATCAGCAAGTCTCCTGGGCGGACCAGAGAACTGAATTATTTTTCTTATGATGAATGCACTCATTTAGTGGATTTACCCGGTTACGGTTATGCCAAAGTAAATGAGAATATGCGTGATGCGTGGGCAAAACTGATGGAGCGCTATTTGCGCGAGAGACAATCGCTACGCGGTATATTTTTAATTATGGATATCCGGCATCCTATGGGGAAGTTTGATCAGATGATGCTGGAATATTGTCAGACATGTAACTTGCCGGTTCATATTTTACTGAATAAGGCGGATAAATTGTCGAAGAATGCCGGTAATAAGACTATGGCTTCTGTTCGCCGTGACTTGACTGACATTGATGCCAGCATTCAATTATTTTCCGCATTGAAAGGTACCGGGCTTGATGAAGCGCGAGAAAAATTAGCTGAATGGCTTTATTTCGAAGCCTGAGCTTGAGGATAAAAAAAGTGGCTCCGAATGATTTCAGGGAGAAAATTCGGGCACTCGGAGCCTAATGTTTCCGACTGGGGAGAGTCGGGTATTTTTTCTGCCTAGGGGAGGAAGGCAGGAAAAAGTACTACATTAGCTTAGAACGCTTATAGGTACTGGAGTTCCCAGATTTTAAATTTTGTCAACAATAAATAATGTTTATGCACAGTTGAATTTTTTCTGTAAATAACATTTATAAATTACTTTAAGTTTGCTCTTATGACAAATGAAAATAGTATAACTTATTGATAATTAACAATAATAATCAACTGGTTAATTTTTAACAGTTTTGTCATATACAAGATAGCTATGCTGTCTTTGGCCATCTGTGCGCACATCTTCCACAGAGTTATCCACAGAAAATGTGGATAAGAACCGAAGTTTAAATAGAGCAAATAGTTAACAGGAAAAACTCGAA
>JBELBG010000218.1:0-3285 GCA_042095435.1 Thiotrichaceae bacterium
TTTCGATTATTGATGCTGTGGATTCTGTGGCTGATATTGTTGTTGTTGCTCTGACGATTCGTTTGAGTCTTCATCATCAGGTTTATCCCAATTACTACTCCAGGCAACAGGTGGTAAGTTTTTAAATGCTTCTTTAAGTGATTTATCCCAGGCTTTCGTTAAACCTCTTAGATACTCACTATCTTCATCAAAACGATAATAACGTCCCGGTTGGAAGCTATCATTATCATAAATTCGTAATTCAATAGGTGGCCCTACCGTTAAGTTACTACGCATGGTGGAATCCATAGAAACTAATGAACACATCGCCGCTGTTTCAATACTGGAGTCACGCGAGATTATGCGATCAAGAATCGGCTTACCGTAACTACTCTCACCGATTTGCAAATACGGCGTGTCGTTTGAAGTCGTAATGTAATTTCCTTGTGGATAAACCATATAACACGCTGGTTGATGGCCTCTAACCTGACCGCCAATAATAAAACTTGATTCAAAGCTGGTTGTACCTCCAACGTCACTGTTTTTTTCCTGCTGCGCACGGCTAACATTGCCAACATACTCAGCAGCGTCAATGACATTTTCGGTGTTTAATAAATTCTCAGTTGCACCATGTTTTATATCGCGTTTAATTTGAGCAATAACTGCTTGTGATGTAGCCAGATTACCTGAGCTCATCACAACAAACTGACGTTCGCCAGGAATGCCAAAGTTATACATTTTGCTATAGGTGCTGACGTTATTGACACCCGCATTGGTACGTGAATCAGAAACAAAAACAATTCCGTCTTTTAATGCAGTAGCAACACAATAAGTCATATCGAGAAGTTTTATCTATCAGTTGGATTGAATAATACTATAGCTGATGATTATTAATGAATTAGATATAAGATCAAGCCCGTCACTAAACAAACATAATTAACACACAAAAGAATGCATTATTTATCTCATAATTTTCAATTGCTTACTATATGCTTATAAAGTAAATAATATTGTTTTTGCAAAGTCTTTTAAATTACGATTTAAATACTGATGACTCTTATCGTTCTATGGTTGCACAACCAGCGGTCGCTTGCTCCGAAGATTCAACATAACAAGCACCAATTTGGTTCTTATGACGAAAACTGTATTATAAACCCATAAAAAAAGCCGCGGTGATTCATAATCACTGCGGCTTTAGTTTTATCATCCTTGATTAATTCCTTTTGTATTAACTAGCAGCTTCTACCTGCACCAGGTTATCGAAGAACGTTGGGCAATTACCCATTTCTCCAAACTCGGCGGAACTTGTGATGTTTACCGTACCGTTGTTAAGTTGTCGCCAGTAGCCTAGCGTTGCAACACACACACCTGCGTTTACATCATCAGAAAGTTGCGCAACGCCTTCGAACGCACCGCGATCGTTAAACACTTTTACTGTATCGCCATCATTAATGCTGCGCGACTGTGCATCAGCTGGGTTAATCATCACGAATTGTTCGCCCTGCTCTTTTTGTTTCATATTTGCATAACAGGAGTTTAAAAATGCATGGCTCTTTGGTGTCACAATGTTTAGTGGGTATTTCTTTGCCATTTCCGGATTGGTTTCAGGGCGTTCATTTGCTCCCATATAATCGGGTAATTCAGGCAGATCTTGACCCGGCTGAAAGCCTTCGTACATTTGTCTGAACGGTGCTGCAACAAAGTTCTTCGCGCCTTCAATTTTGAAATTACATTTGCCATTCGGTGTTGGGAAGTTACCTTCTTTATGCGGACAACGATCATCTTTGGTACCGACGTTTAAACGGGCAAAACCGTTTTTGCGCAGGTATTCCAGATCGATGCCATCACACGCTGGCGAATCCCAATCGACAAAGTTTTCCAGACATTCTGAATCAGACCAATGTAAACGTTCTTCGTCGTAGCCCATTTTTTCTGCTAATCGACGGAAGATTTCATTATTGGGGATCGCTCCGCCAGGAGACTCAACACTCTTGGCATTGTAGGTCAGGTAGAGATGCCCCCATGAAAGAATGATGTCTTCCATTTCTGCACCCATTGATGCAGGTAGAAGAATATCGGCATAGGATGCAGTATCAGTTATAAAGTGCTCTGCGGCGACATGGAAGAGATCTTCCTGTTCCAGTCCTGCAACAACTTTATCTGCTTCTGGTGACTGTGTAACTGGATTGGTATTCCATGTCATGACGGATTTAATCGGTGTTTTCAGGTTTTGTTCGCCCGTCAATGCACGACCCAACTGCAGAATACTGACCACTTGCGTGCCTTCAGGAATTAATTCAGGTGCGCAGATAACATCAAATTTGTAAGGGTGTTCCCAAACAGGAAATTGCGTCACACCACCACCCACATGACGCCAGGCACCGGTTAATGCTGGAATACTGGTTACTGCACGAATAGTTTGGCCGCCACCATAATGACGCTCTAAACCCACACCCATACGAATTGCCGCGGGTTGTTCAGTTGCCAGTTCTTTTGCCAGTTTGCGAATATCATCGGCAGGTACGCCGGTAATTTTTTCTGCCCATTCGGGTGTATGTATCTTTGAATGTTCCTTCAGATCTTCATAGCCTTCGGTATAGTTATCAACATAATCCTGATCAACCAGACCTTGCTCGATAATACTGTGAATGACTGCCATGGCTAATGCACCATCAGTAGCGGGTTTCGGTGCAATATGCCAATCAGCCTGTTTAGCTGTTTTTGATTTATACGCATCAATAACAACGACTTTCGCACCTTTTTGTTGTGCCTCTTTAACGATTGCCCAGTGATGTAGGTTGGTGCTAACGCTGTTACATGCCCAGATAACGATGTATTTTGAATGAATATAACTTTCGACATCGACACCAGCTGTTGGACCAACAGTTAATAACCACGCGGTACAAGAACCTTCTCCACAGTAAGTACGTTCGCAAACTGTTGCGCCCATTTTGTTAAAGAACGCATCGCCACCGTTTAAACCGTGGACTAAACCTTGATGACCTAAATAACTAACGGGAAGAATGGATTGCGGACCGTATTCTTCAATTAGAGCCTTCCATTTATCGGCAATGGTATCGAAGGCTTCGTCCCAGGTTATTTGTTCAAATTGCTTGCTGCCTTTAGGGCCAACACGCTTCATTGGATGGAGTAAACGGTCTGGATGATAATGCCGTTTTTCGTAGTCTTTGAGTTTGACGCAGAGCCCGCCTCTAGTCATAGGATGCTCTTTGTTTCCTCTTACACCGATGACTTTACCGTCTTCAATATCGAATACCATCGCGCAGGTATCCGGACAATCATGAG
>JBELBG010000219.1:0-3283 GCA_042095435.1 Thiotrichaceae bacterium
CTATCTTGTCTTAGGCAATTAGGCTAGTTGGTCCACATGGGACTGACGGGGTACACTAAACCTGAACACACTAAAGGCTGGGCAGACAACTGGTCAGCCCAAAACTTTAGCGAAGTTCAATCATGTATAAACTAAGATGTTATTTCAGATAGTTGTTTACTAATAAATTAACGCTATAGCGCACACCGAAACCAATGGTGTCAGTCGGTATGTGTGCCAAACCGCCTTTCTTATTACTGGCAGATAAATCCATATGTACCCAGGGCGTGTCATGCTTAACAAAGCGCTGTAAAAAGCGTGATGCGAGAATATGATCAACACCGCTTTCCTGCGAACATTGTTTTACGTCAGCAACATCACTTTTAATCATGTCATCAAAATCTTCATCAATTGGAAAAGGCCAGACACGTTCACCTGAATCTTCACCTGCTTTAATTAAATCAGCATGCCATTCTTTTTTATTGGTAAACACTCCGCTATAAGAAGTACCAATTGAATACATGCAAGCACCCGTCAAGGTTGCATAATCCAGTATTAATGAAGGCTTTTCTTTTGATGCTAATGCCAGCGTATCAGATAAAACCATTCGGCCTTCTGCATCGGTGTGAACGATTTCTATAGTTGTACCATCAGATGCAGTAATAATATCGTTAGGTACATACGCTTTAGGCCCGATATGATTCATAGCTAATGCCATCCAACATTCAACCGGACGATTAAAATTAAGTTTACTTAACGCTAATAAAGTACCTAAAGCAACGGCACTACCCTGCATATCTTCATGCATGCCGAACATATAATTTGCCGGTTTAAGGTTTGCACCACCCGTGTCATAACAAATACCTTTACCAACAAGAAAGACTTTCTTGCCCCGTGCTGTTTTCGGCGTATAACGTAAGCGTATAATACCCGAGTCCGCTTTAGGGCTAGCTTGTGAAACAGCAAGAAAAGCACCGGCTTTTTTCTTTTTTAAAATTGTTTCATCATAAAATTCAAGCTTCCATTTGTTTTCACGAGCAATTTTCTTTACTTCTTTTAAATATTCAGTTGGTGTTAATTTATTTGGTGGTAACATACTCAAGCTTCGTGTTAATGCGTTACCTTCAGCCATAGCAAAGCTTTGTTTAAAACCATGTCTTGCTAATAAACCAAACAACGAAAGTTTTTTCAGTTTTGATGTAGTTTTCTTTTTACTTTTAAAATTCGGCATTTCAGCTGTTGCTGCTAGAGAAGCAGAAATTAATGCTTCAGCAATTCGTTCTGAATCTTCATCATTAAAACCAGTCACAACCAATCCTAGTTGTGATGGATTACTGGCTGAATGTGCAGCCACCATTTTTCTTGCCAATGTTAATAAGTCGAAACTATTAATAGTCGATTCAATTGCTACATATGCAACGTGGCTGGAATTATCATTGGGTAAATCCAGAATAACAGGTGTCGTATCGGCTTCTTTTAAATCAAGCTGTTTACGACGATTAAGTATTTGTGTTTGATACGGAAATCGACTTGCTTTATCGATTGTCTTTTCTAAAGGTAATGCAAAAACCATTAACCAGTTTGTAATTGTATTTAAATTCTGCCTCGTTGGTAGCGCGGCTTTTTGTTGTAAGGTGATATTCATATTGTGTTTTATTCCCGTGATGACTTCATTATTCTATTTTTGACACTCAAAATGCCTAATTTATTATTAGTACTATAAAAGAAATAATACCCAGTTTGTTAAACGTCGCGGTTATTATTAAAGAATAAGATAAGGATACCCGATTTATCTCAAAACAAGAAAAAGATATTGACCTCAGAAAGCTTGAGTTGGATTGAAGCATAAAATTCATTTCTAAAATAATAAATATTGAACCTGGATATTATATTTAGGGATAACTTATAGCCAACGCAGGGTGAATTTATTCCCTTTTAACAAGCCTCAGCTTTATCCTATGATAATCAATTTTTAAGGTTTATCTAGCAACTCTATCCAATGCAGAACAGGTTTTTCTGTACCTGATTGCAGATGGTGAAGACAACCAATATTTGCTGTTGTAATCAAATCTGGTTCAGTTTGTTGTAAAGCGTCCAGTTTATTATCTCTAAGCGTATTTGAAATTTCCGTTTGCAATAAGGAATACGTGCCTGCTGAACCACAACAAAGGTGCGCATCTTTTACCTGGGTTAATGTATAACCTGTGTTTGTTAAAATAGTTTCAACTATGCCGTTTAACTGCTGCCCATGTTGCAGGCTACATGGGATATGTGCCGCGATTTTTTTGTTGCTTGCAGTTTTAAACATAGATAAATCTTCATTAGCTATGACTTCTGAAATATCTTTAACCAATGCAGAAACTCTTTTCGCTTTTCCCGCATAAACCGGATCATCTGATAAAAGATCAGCGTAATCTTTAACGACCGTTCCACAACCACTGGCTGTCATCACTATCGCTTCGACTCCGTCTTCAATATAAGGCCACCATGCATCTATATTGGTTCGCATAAATTTTTTCGCTTCTTCGCTAGCCTGCATATGTAAACTCACTGCGCCACAGCAACCACTTTCAATGACCGGCAACAAACTGATTCCTAGCTTGTCCAGTACTCTCGCTGTTGCTACATTAATATTCGAACTCATAACAGACTGAACACAACCATCAAGAACCAACATATTTCGGCTATGTTTTTTGTCAGGCCAAGCACTTGTTTGCCTTGGCACATGAATTTGTTTTTTTAATGAAGTAGGTAAAATCGATTTAAAAACTAAACCAAGCTTGAATAAAATTGAAAACCGAAAAGGATAAGGAATAATAAGTCGTAATAATTTTCTTTTTAGCCTTTCAGACAAAGGCCTTGCTACTTGATCTTCGACTATATCCTTACCTATTTGTACTAACTTCCCATACTCTACGCCGGATGGACAAGTCGTTTCACAACTTAAACAAGTTAGACAACGGTCAAGATGCAATTGCATCGTAGTTGTTGCTTGTTCGCCTTCTAAAACCTGTTTTATTTGATATATACGTCCACGAGGCCCATCCAGTTCATCACCCAATATTTGATAAGTCGGACAAGTTGCCGTACACATACCACAGTGGACACATTTTTCCAGAATTTCGTCAGCACGCTGTCCCTGTGGTGTGTTTTTAAATTTTTCAGAAATCGTATATTGCATTTTTACTGTTTAAAGATTCTTATAAAGGCGGCCTGAATTAAAAATATTATTTGGGTCGAATGCTTTTCTAATCATACGGTGAAGATGTAACTGTGTGTTAGTTAATGGCTGAAATACATCATC
>JBELBG010000220.1:0-3280 GCA_042095435.1 Thiotrichaceae bacterium
CGCGGTATTGGCAATGGCATCTCGTTGATTATTTTTGCCAGTATTGTTGCCGGTTTACCTTCTGCAATAGGTGGCACGATTGAATTATCACGAACAGGTGAAATGCACCTGTTGGCAGTATTTGGTTTGTTTGCGTTAGCTATCGCGGTAACGGCGTTTGTTGTTTTTGTTGAACGAGGACAACGTCGTATCACTGTTAATTATGCGAAACGTCAGGTTGGTCGAAAAATGTATGGTGGCCAAGCAAGCCATTTGCCATTGAAGTTAAATATGGCTGGTGTGATACCACCGATTTTTGCATCGAGTTTAATTTTATTTCCGGCAACGATAGCCGGATGGTTTGGACAGGCTGAAGGTATGCGTTGGTTACAGGATCTTGCGACCACCTTATCGCCAGGGCAGCCGCTTTATGTATTGTTTTATGCAGCAGGGATTATTTTCTTCTGTTTCTTTTATACAGCGATGGTATTTGACCCGCGTGAAACAGCAGACAATTTAAAGAAATCAGGCGCGTTTATTCCTGGCATGCGTCCGGGTGAACAAACGGCGAATTATCTGGATAAAGTGCTTACCAAGTTAACTTTGGCAGGCGCGGTTTATATCACAGCAGTTTGTTTATTACCTGAGTTTTTGATTTTGAAGTTTAATGTGCCATTTTATTTTGGTGGTACTTCGTTATTGATTATTGTTGTGGTTGTTATGGACTTTATGTCTCAGATGCAAGCACATCTAATGTCACATCAATATGAAGGGCTAATGAAAAAGGCGAACCTTAAAGGACATGGTCGACGCTAATTATTAGCGGAACGTGCTGGAGAAAGAAGATGAAAGTTAGAGCATCAGTTAAAAAGATTTGTCGGAATTGCAGAATCATCCGACGTAATAGAGTTATACGTGTAATCTGTTCCGATCCACGCCATAAACAGCGTCAGGGTTAATTCGGGATAGATATTAATATATATTTGGAGAGATTGAGTAATGGCTCGTATCGCAGGCGTAAATATACCAGACAATAAGCATGTAGTAATTGCTTTAACCTATATCTATGGTATTGGAAACACTCGTGCTCAAAAGATTTGTGCAGCACTGAGTTTGGATCCGACAACAAAAGTAAATCAGTTATCAGAAGCTGATTTAGATAAAGTTCGCGCAGAGGTTGGTCAATTTGATCTCGAAGGTGATTTACGTCGCGAAGTTTCAATGAATATTAAGCGTTTGATGGATCTCGGTACTAACCGTGGTATCCGTCATCGTCGCGGACTTCCTGTGAGAGGGCAACGTACTAAAACGAATGCCCGTACTCGTAAAGGTCCAAAGAAAATGATTAAGAAATAATACAGGTTTAAAATATGGCCAAAACAGCAGCTAAAAGTCGCAAGCGTGTAAAAAAGACCATTGTTGATGGTGTTGCACATATTCACGCTTCATTTAATAACACGATTATCACCATTACCGATCGTCAAGGTAACGCCGTCTCATGGGCAACTTCCGGTGGAAGTGGTTTCCGTGGTTCTCGTAAAAGCACCCCGTTTGCTGCACAGATAGCATCGCAAAAAGCGGGTGAAGCTGCTCAGGAGTTTGGTATGCAAAACCTAGAAGTCTTTATAAAAGGCCCAGGCCCAGGTCGCGAATCAGCGGTTCGCGCACTTAATTCAATCGGATTTAAAATCACTAATATAACTGATGTAACCCCGATTCCACATAATGGGTGTCGTCCACCCAAGAAACGTCGGGTTTAATTCAGGAGCTTTATTATGGCACGTTATTTAGGACCAAAATGTAAACTTAGTCGTCGTGAAGGCACTGACTTATTTTTAAAGAGCCGCGCGAGACCATTAGAAACAAAATGTCAGATTGATAAAGTCCCAGGTATTCAGGGTACGCGTCCAGGCAGAATGTCTGACTACGCATTACAGTTACGCGAAAAACAAAAATTACGTCGTATGTATTGCGTTTTAGAAAAGCAATTTCGTAAATATTATAAAGAAGCTGCTCGCCGTAAAGGCGCAACAGGTGAAAACCTGTTGCAGATTCTTGAATGTAGACTAGATAATGTTGTTTATCGCATGGGCTTCGGTTCTACACGTAACGAAGCGCGCCAGTTAGTTAGCCACAAATCAATTTTGGTGAATGGTAAATCGGTTAATATTCCTTCTTATCAGGTTAAACCTAGCGATACCATTGCCATTCGCGAGAAAAGCAAAAAACAACTAAGAATAAAAGATGCATTAAGCGTTGCTGAACAATACGGTTTACCTGATTGGGTAGACGTAAATACCAAAAATATGGAAGGTGTGTTCAAGTCAGTTCCAGAAAGAAGTGAATTGCCATCTGAAATCAACGAACAACTCGTTGTAGAACTTTACTCCAAGTAATTAACGTAGGAGATTAATACGCATGTCATCGACATTTTATGAATTGTTAAAACCACGCCTGGTTGATGTAACAACCGTCAGCAAGAATTCTGCGAAGATTACCATTGAGCCTTTGGATCGTGGTTTTGGTCATACCTTGGGTAATGCATTACGACGCGTTTTACTTTCTTCAATGCCAGGTTGTGCTGTTGTTGAAGCCGAAATTGAAGGTGTATTACATGAATACACAACCATTGAAGGTGTGCAGGAAGACGTTACAGATGTATTGTTAAACCTGAAAGGTTTAGCCATCATTATGCATGCTAAAGATGAAGCGACATTAACATTAAAGAAAAGCGGTCCTGGTGTTGTCTATGCCAGTGATATTACGCTTGATCACGATGTTGAAATCGCGAATCCGGAACACGTCATTGCCAATCTGACGAAAGCAGGTGAGCTAAGCATCACGATGAAAGTGGTTCGTGGTCGAGGTTATAAGCCAGTTGTTATCGGTGGCACCGAAGAATCAGAACAAACCATTGGTCAATTAAAACTTGACGCTTCATTTAGCCCAGTTAGCCGTATTGCTTACGAAGTACAGAATGCACGTGTAGAACAACGCACTAACTTGGATAAACTTGTTCTGGAAATTGAAACAAACGGAACAATTGACCCAGAAGATGCGGTTCGTGAAGCAGCAACAATTTTACGTTCACAATTATCGGTATTTGTTGACCTTGAAGCTGAAGAAGCACAAGAAGCAAGTCAGAACAAAGAACCAGAAGTTGACCCGATTTTATTGCGTCCGGTTGATGACCTTGAGCTAACCGTGCGCTCAGCAAACTGTTTAAAAGCAGAAAGCATTTATTACATTGGTGATTTAATTCAGCGTACAGAAGTTGAATTATTAAAAACACCAAACTTGG
>JBELBG010000221.1:0-3278 GCA_042095435.1 Thiotrichaceae bacterium
TGCAAAGAACAGGTATGATGAATCACCTGTTGATGAACACTGTGGCTGTTATACTTGTCAACATTATTCTCGCGCTTATTTACATCATCTGGATAAAACCAATGAAATTCTCGGTGCGCGATTAAATACCATACATAATCTTTATTATTATCAGTATTTGATGAAAGGTTTACGAAATGCTATCGAAGAGAAACAACTTGATGAATTCATTACACGATTCTATGAGAACCGTGGTTCTAAAATGATTTTATAAGTTATTTATAATGTCTACTTTTATCGATAACTTGCCAACTTTAGGCATAGGCGCCAGTTTAAGTCTTTCATCTGATCCGGATCCGGTTAAATTAGTACAAGCAAAAGGTGGCCCGGCGTTTGTTGAGTATTCAGGTTTGGTTGATGTTGATGAAGTGATTGATGAAGTCGATAAAATTAAAGCTGCAGGAGCTTCAATATTGTTTCATCCTTCTTATATTAATTTTTGTGGTTCTTATCCAAATTCAAATGTTTGGCTTGAAGCAACATCGAAACATGTCGAGACAGTTGAGTCGCCTTGGTTTGCACAGGATGTTGCTTATTGTTTCTGGGAAGAAGGGTCGGCGTATTCAACTTCTCTTGGTTATTTTATTCCACCAACGTTTAATCAGGCTTCTTTAAAATTGGCGGTCGAACGCGTGAAAGAAGTGCAAGAGAAAGTAACGGTTCCTGTTGCTGTTGAACCGCCGCCTGTAACATTCATTACTGGCAGGATGCCTTTGTTTTCTTTTTTTGGCAGTCTTGCTGAGCAAACAGATTGTGCAATTTTGTTGGATATGGGACATCTAGTTTCTTACGAAATGGCAAGTGGCCGAAAGGTTCTCGATGAAATTAATGAATTACCTTGTGAACGTGTTGTTGAATTACATATTGCCGGTGGTCGTTTGAAGGAAAGCCGTGGGGAAGAACAGAAAGAAAAGAATAATGGTCCGATTTATGTTGATGCACATGAATGTGACATCGTTGAACAGACATGGCAAATGTTTGAAGCGATGTTGCCATTATTACCAAGTGTTAAAGCCGTATGTTATGAATGCGAAGGTGTGAATGAAAGTACGGTGTTAACAACATTGGAACGTATCAGAAAAATCGTGCGTGAAAAAAGCAGTAGCTCACTATTAATAGAAACAATGGATAAAGCATAAGCGGGTTTAATGTGATGAGCTTTGTTAAATGAGTTTTTTGGAACAGGAGCGCGCATTATTCGATTTATTGTATGATAACGATGTACGTGAAAGTTTTTGTAAGGGTTCAATCGCCGCGCTCAAGCAATATGACTTGAGTGATGAAGAATTAAAAGATTTTTCTGTCATTCGCACAGATGCCTTGCAACTGGATGCAAGAATCCGGGCTGACTTGTTACTTTCTCATTTCTGTCGTGCATTTCCAGTTAGTTTTAGCTTGATAGCTTCACTTGATGACGGTCTGGGATTTTTAAAAAGTTTGATAGATATCGAAACAATGCGAACCGAAGTGTTGGATCGTACAACCACACTGGGAAAACGAATTGGTCAAAGCTTAACATCATTCAAGTTTCATTCGACTGATGAGCAAGCGAAAGTTTCGGCGATATTGGAAGCGGAATTGGGTATGGCATGGACAGCTGCTTCTTTAAAAAGAGAAGTGCTTGAAAACGGTCAACTGCATATTGATGCGATGAATATTGATGAAAACTGGTCGAGTCAAAATATCAAATTAGCCCCCTATGTCTGTGCAGCAATGGTTCCAGACTCGTATGAAGCATTAAAAAACAGCTTATGTTCAACAGATGAATGTGATCTCTGGCGAAATATAAATAAAAAACCGTTGCCAGCAGCACAAAGACAGAAATTACTTGGAAAAGATGACCCTCGATTATTTATTGCTCGAGCTCGTGTCAACCACGTGTCACGCTGCGAACCAGCGGTTGAGCAGAAAACAGCGGAGCTGAGCGAAGGATTTGCGCCATTATTTCAACACGTTAATGGTTCGCTTAGTGTTGATTACATCCTGCAACAACTAGAGCAGATCGGCGCGCAGCAACCGATGTTACAGAGTATTAAAGCGACTTTTAAACAATTGCTGGAAAATGAAATGCTGGAGCTTTGCTAAATCTTGCAGATGAAGTGGTCGCCAGACTTGAAATTGACTAAAACAGCACAATCAATAAATACATATCTATACTGAAATTGGCGTTGTTGTGTCATAATGCCGCGTTTTTAAAATCAGAGTGAGTACAAATGTTAGATTTTTTCATCAATAATGCCTGGGCGGCGCCAGCACAACAACAAGCGGATGGTACAACCACACTCATCATGATGGTGGGTATGTTTGCCATTTTTTACTTCTTATTGATACGTCCGCAATTAAAACAGGCGAAGCAGCATAGGCAGTTAGTCAGCGAATTGGGAAAAGGCGATGAAGTCGCGACATCGGGTGGCTTGCTTGGGAAGATTAAAGAAGTGGGAGACAATTTCATCCTGCTTGAAATAAGCAAGGATATGGAAGTTAAAATACAAAAGAATGCTGTATCCGCAGTATTGCCAAAAGGCACATTGAAAACACTTTAAATAATAAAAAAATTAAAATAAGTAGGCTAAGGTCATGAATCGTTATTCCCTCTGGAAATACATCTTAATTTTATTCCTGGTAGGTTTGGGTGCGTTATTCGCATTACCCAATATCTATGGTAAAGATCCGGCATTACAAATATCCGCAGCAAGATCGGCTGAGATCAGTGAATTAACAGAATTTCAGGTTACCAACGCATTGGATGAAGCAGGGTTAAGCTATAAATCGTCATCTGTTGTTAATGAAAGTGTCGTAGTTCGATTTAATAATGAAAATGATCAGCTTAAGGCACAAGATGTTGTCAAAAAAGCCATGGGTAATAATTATGTTGTCGCGATTAATCTGGCTCCGGCAACACCTGACTGGCTAGCCAAATTTGGTGCTGAACCGATGTTCCTGGGGCTTGACCTTCGTGGTGGTGTGCATTTCCTTATGCAAGTCGATATGGAAGCCGCAATTAAAAAAGCAAACGAAGCTTATATGTCTGACTTACGCAGCCAGATGCGTGAAAATAAAATTCGTTATAAAACCATTACCTTGAATGATGAGGGTGGTTTGTTAATTCGTTTTATGAATGCAGGCGAACTTGATAGTGGTGAAAAGCTGATTGACGATAAGTTTCCTGATCTTGATGTTACTACGCCACAATCAAACAGCGATGAAGCTCAGCTTGTTGCGACAATGAAAGAAGATAT
>JBELBG010000222.1:0-3252 GCA_042095435.1 Thiotrichaceae bacterium
CCGAGTCCACCACCAATATCAAGATGCTGCAGTTTAATACCAGCTTCTTTCAGTTCATCGATTAAAACCAAAACTCTGAGCAAAGCATCTTTAAATGGACTTAAGGTTGTTATCTGAGAACCGATATGACAATCAATACCAACAACATTGATGTTATCCATTGCTGCAGCTTTTTCGTACACTGATTTAGCCGACTCAAAAGCAATACCAAATTTATTATCTTTTAAACCGGTTGAGATATAAGGATGTGTTTCTGCATCAACATCAGGGTTAACACGTAATGAAACAGGCGCTGCAACATTCATGCTTGCGGCAACGTCATTTAAGCGTACTAATTCATTCGCGGATTCAACATTAAAACATTTAATGCCTTTCTCAAGCGCGTATTGCATTTCTTCAACTTTTTTACCAACGCCTGAAAAAACAACATTAGCCGGATCACCGCCCGCTTTAATCACACGTTGTAACTCACCTAAAGAAACAATATCGAAACCGGAACCTAATCTTGCTAACAGATTCAATACGGCAATATTAGAATTCGCTTTTACGGCATAACAAACCAAGTGTGAATTATCTGCCAATGCTGAATCAAACGCTGACCAGCGTGATTCTATTTCATTGCGCGAATAGACGTAACAGGGCGTACCAAACTGTTTGGCGATTTCTGCCAAAGAAACACCTTCGGCATACAACGTGCCGTTCTGATAATTAAAGTTAGACATAAAAAACTAAACTGTGTTGGAAAAGTCGGTAGCGTCACTACTCGCACTTTCTGGTGGAAGATAAAGATCACCTTTTTGGCCACACGCAGAGACAAAGGACAAAACTGACAGTATTATCCCGACTTTTAAAATTTTGATTAAAACTATTTTGTTCATCTCTGCGTCCCCCTTGAGACATGAGGTACTGACTTGTGTAGAGTTGAGCATAACAAATTATCTGTAGCTTAAAAATAACCTAACCTCAGGAAAACAGGAACAACTATGCCATTTACAGCTGATGCCGTCATTATAGAACCCAAAACAGAACACAAAGCCAGTGTTATCTGGTTACACGGACTCGGCGCCGATGGTCATGACTTTGAACCTGTCGCACCGGAGCTTAATTTGCCTGATGACTTAGGTGTTCGTTTTATATTCCCGAATGCGCCCGTTCGCCCGGTAACCATTAATGCCGGCATGGCAATGCGTGCATGGTATGACATTAAAACACCGAATTTACGCGAACAGGAAGACGTGGAATCAATAGCGCAATCTGATGCACTGATCATTCAATACATTAATGCCGAAATGGAAAAAGGCATTCCGGCAAACAAAATTATACTAGCCGGTTTTTCACAAGGCGGCGCAATAACATTGCATACGGGTTTACGTTTTCCTGAAAAACTCGCTGGCTTATTGGCACTATCAACGTATTTACCTTTACCGAGTCAACTCGAAAAAGAAGCAACAGAATATAAAGACATCCCAGTTATGATGGCGCACGGTATTGCAGATCCGGTCATCCCTGTCGATCAGGGCAGGGCTTCCTCTCAGACATTAAAAGATTTGGGCTATGATGTAGACTGGAATGAATACACGATGCAACACGCCGTTTGCCTGGAAGAGATTAATGCTATCGGTAAATGGATTGTGAAAGTATTGAGTTAGTCTTTTGAGGTGCTCGGCTTTTTAGATTGGGGACGGCGTCTTCTCGTTCTTTTTTTCTTATGCATCGCCTGCCTTTGCTCGTGATGTTTTCGTGTTACCGGTGGCTCTGGTGTTACTAATAAATTATCAGTAATCTTCTCAGTTGGGATGGAATAACCCACATACGACTCAATATCCATTAAGGAATAAATATAGTCTTCACAGCCAAAACTAACCGCATCACCACTTGCGCCCGCACGTGCAGTGCGTCCTATACGATGGACATAGTCTTCAGCATTTTGTGGTAAATCATAATTAAATACATGACTTACATCAGGAATATGTAAGCCTCGCGCGGCTAGATCAGTCGCGACTAAAGCTGCTAGTTCGCCTTTTGAAAATTGCTCAAATAATCGTTGTCGTTTCTTTTGCGGCACATCACCAGACAAAATAGCAGAATGAATACCATTACTTTCAAGGTAAGACCAAACTTTTTCTGCAACACGTTTTGTATTGACAAAGACTATCGAACGGTTCGCTGCCATTGACTTCATCAAACCCAATAACAAAGGAATTTTCTCATCATTAGCAACGTGATACAGCACTTGCGTAACTTTATCGGCAGTGACCTGCTCTGATTTAATCTTAACCTGTGTTGGACTATTCATGTGTTCATATGCCAGTTCCATGACACGATGCGAAAGCGTTGCTGAGAACAGCATATTTAAGCGCTTATCGGAGTCAGGCATTCTTCTTAACATATAACGAATGTCACTGATGAAGCCTAAATCAAACATACGATCTGCTTCGTCTAGGACAACGATTTCAACATTTTTAAAGTTGAAGACTTTTTGTTTGGAGTAATCAATTAAACGACCGGGTGTACCAATCAGGATATCAACACCATTTTCTAATGATTTGCGTTGTTTTTCATAATCGACACCACCGTAAACAAGCGCCAACCTTAAGCCACAATGTTTATTAAATTTTTTAGCGTCGCTGAATATCTGAATCGCAAGTTCGCGCGTAGGAGCAATAATAAGCGCGCGTAAATTACTTTTTTCCGGTGCTGACTTTGTAAGCAGAAAATGAAAGGTCGAAAGCAGGAAAGCAGCGGTCTTACCTGTGCCGGTTTGTGCCTGTCCGGCAATATCGTGTCCATCGAGAATTAACGGTAAACACTCTCCCTGAATGGGTGTGCAGTTTTTATATCCAATTTCATCTAGCGCAGTAAGTAAGCGCTCATCCAAGGGGAATCGCCTGAATTCAGGGGTATTGCTTGTTTCTGTAGTCATTTATTTCACTTTTGTTACTGACGTATTTGGTGTATGTAAATATCATGCTTGCAATTAGTCTGCAATTTCGTTGAAATTGCACTCTCACATACTTTTTAGGAATACCAAATAAATGAGCGACAATATATTGCATGTTACAGACTCAAGCTTTGAAGATGAAGTTTTAAAATCAGAACTCCCTGTTATTTTGGATTTTTGGGCAGAATGGTGTGGCCCTTGTAAAATGATTGCGCCCATTCTTGATGAACTGGCAGAGCAATATAAAGATAGACTCACCGTTGCGAAGCTTAATATTGATGACAACCAAAGTACGCCACAAACCTATGGTG
>JBELBG010000223.1:0-3244 GCA_042095435.1 Thiotrichaceae bacterium
CCGATATCGTTATTTTATTAAAATCACTTTCAGGCGGTTTCATCCCTATAGGTGCAGTACTTACGCGCAAATGGATTTATAACAAAGTATTTTCAACAATGGATCGTTCTGTTGTTCATTCCTCAACTTTTGGGCAAGGCAATCTGGCCATGGCAGCTGGCCTTGCGACACTGGATTACATGGATGAACATAATCTTATGCAAAATGCGCTTGAGATAGGCAATCAACTTGGCAAACAATTAACCGAGCTTAAAGACTCTTATGAGTTTATAAAAGATATACGCTGGCGTGGACTTATGATCGGCATTGAGTTTGGTTCCCCAAGTTCACTTAAACTCAAAGCAGCCTGGACTCTTGCTCATAAATTAAACAAAAGTCTCTCCCCTCAAGCTATCACTATTCCTTTATTACAAGATCATGCTATATTGACTCAGGTTGCCGGTCATAATCTTGATGTGATTAAATTAATTCCTCCATTAACAATAGAGAAATCCGATGCTGATTACTTTATTGCCTCATTTAAAGCGGTAATGGAATCGTTACATAAGTTTCCCGGCCGTTGCTGGGAAGTCATTTCAAGAATTGGAAAATCATCGTTTCCAAATACATCAGACCTTAACCAATCCATGCCTTCAGAAGGCAGTATCTAGGAAAAATAATTAAAAATGAAACAATTAAAATTACTTGATGATGGCAAATCATTTAGAGATGCATCCTTTAAAATTATAAAAGAGTCCAGTTTTTTTGAAAGTTTTAATGATGAAGAAATTGATGTGCTTGCAAAATGGTTTAGAGCTTATTCGGCTGATACAGGATGCACTGTATTACATGAAGGCGATAACAGTAATTGTCTTTGCATCATTACTGATGGAAACATTAATATATTTAAAGGTTTACCAAATGACGAGCAACTAAAGATAGCGGAAGTTCGGGCGGGCGAATCGATAGGAGAAATGGGGATTATTGATGGCGAACCGTTTTCAGCATCTGCCATTGCTTCTGAAGATTCAACAGTATTATTGATTACCCGTGAAGATTTTGAGGATATCGTCAAACAAAATAATGAAATTGGCAATAAATTATTATGGATATTATCGAAAATACTAACTGCTCGTTTACGACAAACTACTGAGCGCTTAGCCTCTCTACTTACCGGTAAAAAATAAGCTCTGCTTCTTTATTATTAGTTGATAATGCTGTTTTATATTGTTCAATATTCATCAATTCAAAACTAAACCAGTTTTCTTCTAGCGCTTCTTTATGTTGAATATCTATCTTTGGCGTAAATTTATTATTTGAACAAACAGAAAACTTATCTAAACCAAAACCGATGCCTATACCTGTCGCTTTAATAAAGGCTTCTTTTCTTGCCCAGATACTATAAAAGGCATTAAGTTTTTTATTTTCTTTCAGGCTTCTTAAATACTCATTTTCTTTCTTACTAAAAAAACGTGTTGATAACGATTTATAATCAATTTTTTCATTAATTTTCTCTACATCAACACCAACCCTATTATCTAATGTTACTGCAATCAAGATGCACTCTTCAGAATGTGAAACATTAAATTCTATTGCTTTATCATTGTGCTTATCTTTTATAAATGGTTTGCCATGTTCGCTATAAAAAAACTTAATTTCATCATGATGCTTGTCAGTACTATTTGAAATGATTTTTCTAAGAATACTCCTTGAAATAATAAATTGTATTTTCTTCAGCTCAACGCTCAATTTATCTGCTCTTTCCTTTTCATCATTCGACAAAAAACTATAAAGCTGCTCACAGTTAAATTCTTGAAGTTCTAACAGACAAACATCTATTTTCTTTTCTGATAAGACAATACCCTCATATAGAAACCTATTATCGAATATCATAAGTTTATCTAGCTTCTTAATGATCGCTTAAGCTCTTTCATGCCTTCATCAATACTAACAAGTACTTTATAATTAAAGTCCTGTTTAGCTGCAGTTAAATCAAACCAATGCGCTGTTGAAAGTTGCTTGGCCACAAATCTTGTCATTATTGGTTCTGTTTTAATATTAAAGCTTTTATAAAATATTTCTAATGATGCGCCTAAGCAGTAAGCCACTTTTCCAGGAACTCTTTTATTTACGCCAGATAAACAGGCAGAACTTAGTATTTTATTAAGAAGTTCTCTCATACTAATTGGTTCATCATTACTGATGAAATAGCTTTTCCCAGCACATTTGCCATAAGACATAAGTTCATCTGCTGCAAGAATATGTGCATTTGCTGCATTATCGATATAACATGAATCCACTTTATAATCCTTGTTACCCACTAACCTTAATCGTCCGGATTTAGCTCTCTTAATGACACGAGGGACAAGATGATTATCGCCCGGCCCCCAGATTAAATGCGGCCGTAATGAAACTGTTTTTAATGATTCGTTATTTGCACTAATTACCCGTTGTTCAGCTTCTGCTTTTGTTTTTTGATAGGCATTAAAGAACCTCTTGCTATAGGGCGTAGTTTCATCAATACCTTCTTCATTGTTACCATCAAATACGACGCTGGGTGTGCTGGTATAAACCAGGTTAGCGACTTTATTTTTACGACACGCCTCTATTACATTATTTGTCGCAACAACATTTGCTTGATAATAATCCTCATAACTGCCCCACACACCTGCTTTTGCTGCCACATGAAAAACAACATCACAGTTTTTTACAGCTTCATTAATATCTTCAAACCGAGTTAAGTCTCCTTTATGAACTTCTGCATTTAATTCCTGCAAAAATGGATAATCACCACGCTGGATTGTTTTCACCTTATCGCCTCGTTTTAAAAGCGCTTTAACAATAGCTCCGCCTAAAAATCCCCCTCCTCCGGTAACTAACGCTTTCAAAATAAAACCTCTGTCGCCCAATCAGCCAGTTTTTCACGACCTATCTTGGCATTATGGCGGATATCAACAGGAAAACTTTTATGAAAAAGAATATGTTGTATACTCTTTGTAAGCTCAGAAGCTTTTGCTATAGCGAGTAACTCTTCTATTAACTCTGTTTTATTGTGTTTCTTGTCTTTTTCAAGCTCAATACAAATAACCGGAACGACTCTACATTTATCTTTTGCAGAAACTAATGCTGAACGAAAAACGGAAGCATGCGTATTAAATATCGCTTCACAACAAATAGTAAAAAGTGTTTCTGTCTCTGTAATAACACGATGGCTTTTCCTACCACAAAACCAAAGCCTTCCGTTTTCATCCATATAACCCAGATC
>JBELBG010000224.1:0-3241 GCA_042095435.1 Thiotrichaceae bacterium
GATTGGTGTATTTCACGCCAACTCTGGTGGGGACATCGTATCCCGGCATGGTATGACGCTAAAGGTAATATTTATGTTGGTCGCGATGAAAATGAAGTACGAGAAAAAAATAATCTCGGTGATGTTGAATTAAAGCAGGATGAAGATGTTTTAGACACCTGGTTTTCTTCTGCATTGTGGCCGTTTTCAACACTCGGCTGGCACGAAAAAACACCAGAGCTTGATAAGTTTTATCCAACCAGCGTACTCGTTACCGGTTTCGACATTATCTTCTTCTGGGTTGCTCGCATGATCATGATGGGCTTGAAGTTCATGGGCGATGTACCTTTCAAGGAGGTTTATATACATGGACTGGTTAGAGACTCCGATGGACAGAAAATGTCCAAATCGAAAGGTAATGTCATCGATCCCTTGGATATTATTGATGGTATAGATTTAGAAGCGTTGGTTGCCAAACGTACCAGCGGTTTGATGCAACCACAGATGGCAAAGAAGATCGAAAAAGCAACGCGCAAACATTTTCCAGAAGGCATTGCCGCTTACGGAACAGACTCATTGCGTTTTACTTTTGCAACGATGGCAACGCAAGGAAGAGATATTCGTTTTGATATTTCGCGTATAGAAGGTTACAGAAACTTTTGTAATAAAATCTGGAACGCCACGCGTTATGTCATGATGAGCCTGGAAAATCAGGATATAGATATCAACAATGGCAATAAAGAATTCGGTCTTGCTGAACGTTGGGTTAATACAGCGCTTGCCAACGTTATTACTGCCACCCATGAAGGCATGCACACCTATCGTTTCGATCTCGCATCACACGCGTTGTATGAATTTACTTGGGATCAATATTGCGACTGGTATCTTGAATTATCCAAGACAACCTTAAGCAGCGATCAAGCTAGTGAAGCAGAAAAACGCGGCACCTTGTATACATTAATTAATATACTTGAAACCTTGCTGCGTGCCTTACATCCTTTTATACCTTTTATTACCGAAGAACTTTGGCAACGCGTTGCTCCTTTAATCGAAAAACAAGGCGAAAGCATCATGCTTGAAGCTTTTCCGAAAGAGGACGACCTTGAAAGTGATGGAGTTGCGGCAAAACAAATTGAATGGGTTAAGTCGTTTATATTAGGCGTACGTCGTATTCGTGCAGACAGAGATATATCACCGAATAAAGCGCTCAATGTTTTTGTCCGTAATGGTACGGATGAAGAACAAGCATGTTTGCTGGATAACAAAAACTATATTCAGTCTCTTGGCAAAATTGAATCAATTAATGAAGCTGAAGGTGACATGGACGATGCAATTATGGCACTGGCTGGTGAAATGACCTTACTTGTTCCATTAGCTGATATTATTGACCCTGAAGCAGAACATAAAAGAGTCACGAACGTACTTGAGAACCTCGATAAGAAAAAATCAGGTTTAGAAATACAACTGGCGAATACAAACTTTGTTGAACGTGCGCCAGAAGATGTAGTCGAAGGTGTCAAACAACAACTAGCTGATATACTAAACGAAATTAAAACCTATCAGGAACAACTGGAATCTATTTCCAAACTATTAAAACAATAATGTTTAGCACCATAAAAGAAGAAATAGAAGTCGTCTTTGAACGCGACCCGGCCGCACGTTCTGTGCTTGAAACGATCTTTACTTGCCCCGGTTTTCAAGCAATTCTATTTCATCGACTTAATCACTGGCTTTGGAAAAAAAAGTTATATTTAATCGCACGTATAACAGCACATATTGCTCGCTTTATGACAGGTATTGAAATTCACCCGGGTGCTGTTGTGGGTAACCGCTTTTTTATTGATCACGGTATGGGTATTGTTATTGGTGAAACGGCTGAAATTGGTGATGATGTTTCAATTTATCATGGCGTCACGTTAGGCGGCACAACCTGGAACAAAGGCAAACGTCACCCAACGCTTAAGGATAATGTTGTTATAGGTGCCGGGGCAAAAGTATTGGGACCCATCACTGTTTCTGAAGGTGCGCGTATTGGTTGTAATGCAGTCGTTGTTAAAGATGTGCCTGCTGATGCAACAGTTGTTGGTGTGCCCGGGCATATTATTGTGAAAAAAGATCCGGAAGATAAATCAGCTAGTCGCGAAGCAATGGCGAAAAAAATTGGTTTCGAAGCGTATGCAGAAAGTAAGGATATGTCTGATCCAGTACAAAACGCGTTGGATGCCATGCTCGATCATATGCACAAGGTTGAAAAAGAACTTGAAGAATTAAAAAAGAAATAAAGTATGACCGAACATAAAGATCCAAACTTATTTCAAATTGCATTTAGCTTACTGGCATCATTCTTTGGCGTACAAAGTCAGAAAAACATGGATCGCGATGAAGCCTATATCGAAAAACACGGCATTAAAGTTTATATCATCATCGGCTTCTTTCTGGTCTTATGTTTACTCGTTTCACTCTATGCTTTGGTGAAAATCGTTCTTCATTTTGCTATGTAAGCTTTTTTACTTATTAAAGTATCCATAATCTATTTCAACAGGCAAGTTTCTGGGGCCAGATAAAAAGTGTAAAACTCAACGAGAACCAGATAAACGTTTGTAAGAGAATCTGACGATGAAAATCAGTAAGCTTTGTAACTTATGTTAAAACAACTATCTAATCCGCACATCACCTTCTCGCCGTGTTGGGGCATCAATGGCTAAGAAGGTCAGCGGATGTTCAAGAATTTGAATGACTTCATGATCAACTCCTCGCTCCCAAAAAACAAAATCACCCGCACCGACTTCAAAAGGTTTATCACCATTAATACTGAATAGTGCACGACCGGATTCGATTTTAAGGTAAGTTGATGAATATGCATGATTGTGACGAGGAACAGGGTTATAAACACGAAACACCCTAATCCCAGTTTCACCGTTATCAACTAAGCGAACTTCGACAAATGGTTTGATACTTGTTTCAGGTAACGAATCAATTGCAGCATTTACATTAAAGCTCCCATAAGCTTTTGGTTCTTGCGCGAATGATAGTTTTGTCGCTAATAGCATCGTACTAATTAATAAAATAGATGTTAAATGCTGTTTCATAGTTTATCTCCCTAAAAAGACTCAATATAGATTTTACTGTTTCTTTTCTCCATTGTAGAAACTAAGCAATTACCGTCATTTCATTAAGCGTGAACTCTTCAACTGCACCATCAGTTGCAGTCATATAGTCTTTTATATGTTGAGTATCCATATGTTGTTGCCAAAGTTCACGA
>JBELBG010000225.1:0-3210 GCA_042095435.1 Thiotrichaceae bacterium
TGGACCACAGCGAATATAGTTGATGATGCTATTGCACGTGTTAAGGAACAAGTTGGTAATGATAAAGTTCTGTTAGCCTTGTCTGGCGGTGTTGATTCGTCGGTCGTTGCTGCACTTTTGCATGAAGCAATTGGCGATCAGTTAGTTTGTGTCTTTGTTGATAACGGTCTATTGCGTCTTAATGAGGGCGATCAGGTTATGGAAACCTTTGCTGAGCACATGGGTATTAATGTCATCCGTGTTGATGCTGAAGAACGTTTTCTGGGAAAACTAAAAGGCGCCGAAGATCCGGAAGAGAAACGTAAGATTATTGGTAACGAATTTATTTATGTCTTTGAAGAACACTCGCATGATGTAGATGGAATTAAATGGTTAGCGCAAGGCACGATCTACCCTGACGTTATCGAATCAGCCGGGGCAAAGACTGGTAAAGCACATGTAATCAAATCACACCATAACGTTGGTGGTTTACCGGAGACCATGAAAATGGAATTGGTCGAACCGCTACGCGAACTGTTTAAAGATGAAGTCCGTAAACTTGGTGTTGAACTTGGTTTGCCAAAAGAAATGGTTTATCGCCATCCATTTCCTGGTCCTGGTTTAGGAGTGCGGATACTGGGTGAAGTGAAAAAGGAATACGCTGATCTATTACGTAAAGCCGATCATATTTTTATAGAAGAACTACGCAAACATACTCTTTACGATGAAGTCAGTCAGGCTTTTACTGTTTTTCTTCCGGTAAAATCTGTCGGTGTTATGGGTGATGCACGTAAGTATGATTATGTCGTTTCTTTACGCGCAGTTGTTACCGTTGACTTTATGACTGCCCATTGGGCGCATCTACCATATGATTTTCTCGGACATGTCTCAAATCGTATCATTAATGAAGTCGATGGTATTTCGCGTGTTACCTATGATATATCCGGCAAACCACCTGCGACTATTGAGTGGGAATAGAAAGTCATTTAGTCAATACAGATTTTTTCACTAATTACTAAATTCCTACCTGCACGCTTGCCTTCATAAAGAAGTTTATCGCACTTCTGGATTAATTCAGAAGGTGTATCCAAATCAGTGCCACTTACGGATAAACAACCAATTGTGACTGATAAATTTTGATTTTCAATATTTGAGCATTCTATCGAAATTGCATGAACGGCTTTACGAATATTTTCAGCCAATGTTTTAGCATTTTCGGGTTCTAGATCGGGTAATATCAATAAGAATTCTTCGCCACCGTATCGGCCTGCAATATCAGTAGAGCGTTGACAGAATTCTTTTATACAATTGGCTACTAATACCAAACTTTCATCCCCTTTAACATGTCCTTCATCATCATTTAATCTTTTGAAATGATCGATATCAATCATAAGCAAAGTAAGCCAACTTTTATGACGACGTATTCTGTAGAACTCTTGTTCTAATCTTTCATTTAATAATCTACGGTTGGCAAGTTTGGTTAAGAAATCTGTACTTGCTTGTTCTTCGAGAATTTTAGTTAACTGCTCTGTTTTTCTGCTATATAACCAGCCAATGATTGATACAAGAAAAATGACAAAAATTAACCATGCTGCTCTGAATAATCCCACTTCTGAATTATCCAATGTGACGGGTTGTGAATATTCAGAGTTATCAATCATATAAAAGGTAATTACTGAAACTATTGAGAGTATGCACATGATGATAGTTGCTTGTACATTTATGAGATAAGCAGAAGCAAGAGGGATAATAGAAAATACAATGGTGACCGGTGCATTAATGCCGCCGACAGCATAACCGCTGATTAATAGGCCAAGCCAGAGTATAATGACTAGCATCCATGCGCCTTTAGTGGCAGAAATTTCTTTACCGGATAGGCGAGCGACTAAAAAGAAGATAATAATTACTGTTATGCCAACGCATGTTGCAATAAAGTGTAACTCTCCAGCTAATAATCTTAGTCCGATTAAAACTGAAGTCTATAGCGCTAAAATAATGGCGACGCGGTTAACCAGAGTGTTATGGTATGAAACATTACGGTTACTAGGATTCATATAGAAACTATAGATTCAAGATAAAAGCATATTAATCATGATAGATAATACACCTCAAAAATGGATGGAACCAGCTTTTGAACTAGCACAAAAGGCAAAAGAACAGGGCGAAGTGCCTGTCGGTGCTGTCATTGTTCATGAAAACAAAATTATTGGCGAAGGCTGGAACCAGCCAATCTCTTCCAACGATCCTACCTCTCATGCTGAGATTGTTGCACTAAGACAAGCAGGGCTAGCATTAAGTAATTACCGTCTTCCTGGAGCAGTGATGTATGTGACGCTGGAGCCTTGTGCTATGTGTGCTGGTGCGCTGGTACATGCAAGGCTTGCTAAACTTATTTATGCTGTTGATGATCCAAAGACAGGTGCTTGTGGCAGTGTATTTAATCTATTGCAAACGAATGAGTTAAATCACAAAGTAGAAATAGAGAAAGGCGTCATGGAAGAAGAGTGTCGATCTTTAATACAAGCTTTCTTTAAGGAAAAAAGAGTTAAACGGTGACTGATATCGCAAGCCAACACGCTGAACAATTAGCGGAACTATTTTTAAAAAGTTCCTGTAAATTGGTTACAGCGGAATCCTGTACAGGTGGTGGACTTGCTGAAATATTAACGCGTATACCGGGGAGCTCTGCTTGGTTCGAGCGTGGGTTTGTGACTTATTCCAATGATGCGAAAATGGAATTATTAAATGTAAATCAAGAAACGTTGGAATTATATGGTGCTGTTAGTGAAGAAACGGCGAAAGAAATGGTCATAGGCGCAGTCAGTAATAGTCATGCACAAATTGGTGTTTCGATTACCGGCATTGCAGGTCCGGATGGAGGCACTAAAGAAAAACCTGTCGGTACAGTTTGTCTTGGTTGGTACCTGACTGAAAATAATATCAAAACGACGCGCATCATCTTTGAAGGCGATAGACAGTCAATTAGAGAACAATCCTGTTTGTTAGCTTTACAAGGTTTGTTAGATGGAATGCAGGCATATACTTAATTAGTGATGGAGCATAATCAACTTAAGGAACTCGCTGAATTAATCGATCAGGACATTGGTTCTTTAGTACTTGGATCAATTATCTTAGATCAAGAAACTAAACAATATATACTTGAAGCATCATATGAAAAACAAACAGGTTTAATTGCCAGGTATAATCAAACAGTTAATATAGATGACTATT
>JBELBG010000226.1:0-3204 GCA_042095435.1 Thiotrichaceae bacterium
CCGATCTTATTTTCTTTCTACTACAACTTGCTGAGCTTTTCTCTTGCTGTGAAAGATTTGATTTAGCACATAAATCTTATGAAGAACACTATTATTCTGTTAGGATAATACGTCATCAAATTTTGATCATAGGAGAAAACTAGTGGCATTAGAAGTCTATTGGGGTAGTGGTAGTCCTTATGCATGGCGCGTTTTATTAGCGCTTGAAGTCAAACAAATTCCTTATGAAAGCAATCGCCTTAGTTTCACTGATGAAGACCTGAAATCAGACGAATATATGGCAATCAGTCCACGTGGGAAAGTGCCAGCCATTAGAGATGGTTCAGTCACAGTTCATGAATCTATTGCGATAATACGGTACCTGGAAGATTTAAAAGTTGAGCCTGCCCTATTTGGCCACGACCCGGTTGAACGCAGTAAAGTTTGGTGCTCAATCATGGAACTGATGAATTATATCGAACCCTATATATTGGATTATGCCCGCACCATATTTTATGGTGAGTTGGCGGAGAAGAAAAATCTCGCTATTTCTGCAAGAGAAGCAATTGAAACCGAATTAATTAACATTGAAAAAAATCTAAACAATAAAGATTATCTGGCTGTAGATACGCTGTCAGCAGCTGATATAGTGCTCTACCCTGTTATTCCCTTTTTATCTAGAGCAGCACTAAAAGAAAATACCGAAGAGGTCAGTGGAAAACTAAGATCTATTGATAAAAATTATCCAGCGATAAGTGCCTGGTGTAAACGAATTGAATCAATTCCGGGTTACGAAAAGACATACCCACCTCATTGGAAAGAATAAGAACTCATTAAACAAAGCTTATTAAAATATAATCAATGAAAATTACTCTCGCATTTGATGTCTATGGCACTTTACTTGACATATATGGTGCTAATGAAAAAATAGATAAAATTGTTGGCGATAAAAGCCTCGACTTTTCTCACACTTGGCGTGATAAGCAATTAGAATACTCTTTTCGTAGAGCATTAATGAATAAATATGAAGTTTTTTCTGCCTGTGTGAGCGACGCACTTGACTATACTTGTATGTACTACAATAAATCTCTTACAAAAGCAGAAAAAGAAGAACTCCTTAGTGCATACCGCACGCTGCCAGTATTTCCAGATGTTATCGACGCTTTGAAAAATTTAAATAATGATGATTTTCAAATATACGCTTTTTCAAACGGTAGTATAAAAATGGTTGAAAAATTATTAACTACTGCAAAAATTATTAACTACTTTAACGGTATCGTAAGTGTTGATGGCATAAATTCTTATAAACCTGATCCGTCTGTATACCAATATTTTCTGAAAGAGACTAATTCTAATAGTGATAATGCATGGCTAATATCAAGCAATTCATTTGATATTATTGGCGCTGTTTCTGCAGGCATGAATGCTGCTTGGGTTAAGCGCTTTGAAAACAGTATCCTTGACCCTTGGGGTGTTGAACCAAGCTTAACAATTAAAAGTCTTGTTGATTTACAGGATAATGTTGTTGCGTACCACAATGGCTAGTAGTTTCAAGGTTAGGATGATTTTAACATTCTCGTATTATTAATTTTAATCTGAAGCAAGCTTAACCCTGCTCTAAAAGATTTCTAAGATCTATAACCGCCGCATTGGCACTTGATATATAAGACGCCATAACCAATGAATGGTTAGCTAAAAATCCAAAACCTGTCCCATTTAAAATCATCGGACTCCAGACAGTATCCTGAGTCGCTTCCAATTCGCGAATTATTTGTCGCAAACTAACAAGTGCGTTTTTCTTTTGAAGAACATCATGTAAGTCATATTCAATTGCATGCATAAAATGGATAAGTGCCCAACATGTACCACGCGCTTCATAAAAATTATCATCAATCTCCAGCCACGGTGTTTTAACTTGAACAAGATCTGGTTTTATAGTTGATTGTTTTGCCTCAGCATCTCCTTTTAAATCAGTGTTCACTCTTGCTTGACCAACGCTAGCACTTAATCGTTGCGATAGACTACCTAATCTTTTTTCAACAATGGCAAGCCAATCTCGTAAATTATCGGCACGGGAAAAGAATTGCGCATCCTGTTCATTGGGATCAGATAAGCGTGTTAGATATTGTTCAAGCGCATCAATACCTTTTTGATATTCGCGTTCCGTTGCTGGCAATATCCAGGACTCTGAATCAAAATGAAACTGTGGATCGGCAATCATTAAATCTTTATCTTCTATCGATTGCGTTTGTGAACGACTAAAATCATTACGCATGGATCGAGCTAAATCTCTTATTTGTGTTAATACACCAAACTCCCAGTTAGGGATGTTATCCATGAACACACTGGGTGGCGTAATATCATTACTCAAGTAACCACCGCGCTTATGAAGCAAAGTGTCAGCGACTTCGATCATCGTTGTCGTCGTAACATAACCCGTAACAAAATCTGTACTACCCTGATTTCTATGTTGGCTTACTTCTTTCACATCAAATAAATCCGGTTCAGAATCCCAATAAACCATTAACGCTAACATGATGACTAAAAGAACCAGTAAGCCCACAGCAATCGATTTAATTTGCGGTTTATTTTCGTTAAAGATATTCATGTTATTCCTTATTTATCTACAGATGACTATATTAGGCCAGACTTGGATAAATCAAGCCACTTTCTATCTAGACACTTAATAAATATATTGTTTTTATTCGAAATAATCCGTAAAACTTTTTCTGATTATGTCGATAACATGTTCATGAAGCCTAACTTTATGGTGAGAAACGAACATGAGAAAACGAGTATTTATTATATTTAACGTATGTATCTTCGCCAGCGCACAAGTACTGGCATTGAACCTTGTTCAAACGAAGGAATCCGTTGGAGAAAAGCTCTACGATAGTAGGAGCTGCACTGATCTTTATATGGAAGCATCAGCACTCGAAAAACAATCTTTCTCGTACGAAACAAATAAAGGTGAGAGGACGCAAATTGCCAGTGCTGTGATTACAGTCTTTACGCCTGCACTTTATTTATTAGGCTACAGTGCGTTTCAGGATTACAAAACAGCTGTTGGAGCAGAATCTACTTTCGCCAAAATTGAAGAAGTACGATATCGAATGGCCGAAAAACGCTGTTTTGAAAAATAATCTTCACAAGAAATAGCAAATTTCCTCATTTCAGAAAATAAATAGTGAATATTTTGTTGAATATTCACTATCGCTGCTCTAT
>JBELBG010000227.1:0-3202 GCA_042095435.1 Thiotrichaceae bacterium
CTACGCTCTTCCGATCTCCACCCATAGAAGAACTAATCCGGCAACAAAAAAATGAGCTTACTACTATTCAACGTCAGCTAGACAACGTTGATGAAACACAAAGAAGTATGGTGCCGCTAATGTTGAAAATGATTGATACATTAGGGCAGTTTATTGAGCTTGATTTACCCTTCCTGTTAAACGAACGCCAAAATCGTGTTGCTTTCCTGAAGGAAATAATAGATAGACCTGATGTCAACCTTCCCGATAAATATCGCAGGATTATGGAAGCCCATCAAATTGAAATTGAATATGGACGAACAATTGAAACTTATACAGATACAATCACAATCGAAGGACAAGAATATACCGTCGATGTATTACGTATTGGCAGACTATTACTGGCATTTCAAACACTGGATGGAAAGCTAAGTGGTTCATGGAATAAAGAAAGCAAATCCTGGGAAAAGCTATCGTCAGAATTTGATCGCTCAATCAGCAAAGGACTACAAATAGCAAAGAAACAGGCACCGCCTGAGTTAATTAAACTACCAATTGGTATGGCGGGAGAATAAGCATGAAAAAAATCATCCTAGCTAGCCTGTTTTTATTCATTTCGCCTATATATGCGGCAGAACCAACAAGTCTGCAAGAACTACTAGAACAAGTAAAACAAGATCGTGTTCAGGAAAACAAGGAGCTTGCGAAACGCGAAATCAAATTTAAAAATGCACTAAGCAAGCAAAGACAGCTGCTTGAAGCTGCGTTAAAAAAATTACAAAAAGATGAAAGCACTAGCGAAACTTTAAAAAGTAATTATGCGGCTTATGAAAAACGTATTTCGGCACAAAACAAAGTGTTGAAAGATAAAATGGGAACGTTAAGTGAGCTTGATGGTGTTGTTAGACAAATTGCCGGTGATCTTAATAGCGTTATCGATTTATCATTAGTGTCTGCACAAAAACCAGGTAGAGATGAAGTACTTAATGTTTTTGCTGACCGAAAAGAATTACCCTCAATTGAAGAACTTGAAGAACTCTGGCTTCTTGCCATGGATGAGATGGTTGAGTCTGGTAAAGTCGTTAAATTCAAGGGAAAGATCGTTACCGCTGCAGGAAATGAAGTTGAGCAGGACGTTACGCGTGTTGGCGTCTTCAATGCTGTTTCCAATGGACATTTTTTAAGAAACCTGCCTGAAACCGGAAAACTGATAGAGCCCGGCAGACAACCCAGTCAGCGCTATCAAGACATGGCTAGTGAACTTGAATCAAATGGTACAGGCATCCATCCCTTTCCAATAGACCCGACCAGTGGTGCGATGCTGGCATTATTAGTTCAGGAACCAACATTAAAAGAACGAATCTTTCAAGGTGGTTTTGTTGGTTATGTGATCTTATTTATTGGACTGATTGGTATATTAATTTCAATAGAACGTTTAATTGTATTGGTTGTAACTGATCGTAAAGTACAAAAACAATTAAAGAGCAAACGTCCAGCCGACAACCCTCTGGGGCGTATTATGAAAGTCTATGATGACAACCCTGATGTCGGCACAGAAACATTAGAATTGAAACTGGACGAAGCCATCCTGAAAGAAATGCCAAAAATACAACGTGGTCTAAGTGCCTTGGCACTTTTAGCTGCGATAGCACCGCTACTTGGTTTACTCGGTACAGTAACTGGTATTATCGAAACATTTCAGTCAATCACGTTACATGGCACAGGCGATCCACGAGTTATGTCTGGCGGTATTTCTCAGGCACTAGTCACAACAGTTATGGGGCTGTTAGTTGCTATACCGTTACTCTTATTCCATAGTTTTCTGTCTAACAAGAGCAATACTCTGATTCATATTTTAGATGAAAAAAGTGCGGCCTTTATTGCACTATTAGCTGAAATCAACCGTATAAGAAACAGTGTTTGATCAACTTGATATATTAAGAGAGTTTTTTGACAAAGGCGGCCCTGTCTTAATTGGGGTTTTTGCTTTATCAATTTTTTTATGGATTTTAATCCTTGAAAGGTATTACTACATTTATAAGGTTTTTCCAAAGCGACTTGATCTTATTATCTATCAATGGGATCGGCGACGTGAGCATTCATCGTGGTATGCATTAAAGATTCGTGATGGTTTTTTAAGTGATTTATCCATTGCTTTAAAACATAACATGATAACGATTCATACATTAACAGCCGTTTTACCTCTTTTAGGTTTATTAGGAACGGTTACTGGAATGATTGCAATTTTTGAAGTGCTAAATGTATTTGGTAATGGTAATACACGTGGTATGGCAGATGGTATTTCAAAAGCCTTACTACCAACAACAGCAGGTCTAGTTACTTCAATTATAGGTATTTACTTTAGTGCGGATCTGGATAAACGCGTCAAGAAAAATGAATTGCATGCTAAGGATTCATTAGTACATAACTAATACTAATTATGTAATACTAATTATGAGAAATACACATTCACATTCTAATCAGGAATCAGCGGCTGGCAGTATTAATATGACACCGCTAATCGACATGGTATTCATCCTGTTGATATTCTTTCTTGTAACAGCATCATTTACAAAAGAGTCTGGTATTGATGTAGATCGTCCTACAGCACAAACAGCCGTTAGAGAAGAGCAAGGCAGTATAATTATTGGGATAAATAAAAACGGTGAAATATGGATGGAAAACCAGCAAATTGAGCTACGCTCAGTTCGAGCACTCGTCGAACATAATCACGCTCAAAACCCGGAAGGAACCGTCATTATTTTAGCCGATGAAAACTCAAGAACAGGGCTTACTGTCGAAGTACTCGATCAAGTGCGATTGGCAGGCGTAGCGAATGTTTCTATAGCCGCTTCTGAAGAGTAACCTCTGTAATTAACTGCATTACTTAACTGTGCAATTATCAAAACTTAAAAATATAGAATTATTAAAGGCGCCCTCTTTTATTTTAGTTGCGTTGCTATTTAATATTGCGATATTTATTCTTATACAAAAGCTCGTGAACAAGGAACATGGCCTTAATATTTTATTATCTGATGTTAACGTTGTTGACTTTATTCGCTTAAAGCAAGAGATTGAACCGCCTACACCGGAAGAAGAAATAGAAGAAATAGAGGAACCACCACCAGAAGAAGAACCACCACCTCCTCCGGAAATTCCTCAACCACAAATACAGCAAACACAAACGATGATGGAAATGGATTTATCTGTACCTAATATAGAT
>JBELBG010000228.1:0-3200 GCA_042095435.1 Thiotrichaceae bacterium
CTCAGAATTGATATTGATTAAATGCGCCGTGTTCTCGATACGTTCCATATAGCGCCCAAACCAGTACATTCTTTCAGCTACGCGAGATAACATATCTAATCCTTATCCGGAGAAATAACCCAGGTGTCTTTACTGCCACCGCCCTGAGAAGAGTTTACAATCAGGGAGCCTCTTTCCATTGCAACACGTGTTAAACCACCTGCTGTGACGAGAGTACGATCGCTTTGTAAGGTAAAAGGTCGTAAGTCGACATGCCTTGGTTCTATCGTGTTATCACAAATAGTTGGTACCGTTGAAAGCGTTATAACTGGTTGCGCAATATAGTTTCTTGGGTTGGCTTTAACCAGTTTTGCCATTTCTCGTTGTTCTTTTTTTGTTGAATGTGGCCCAACTAACATGCCATAGCCACCAGATTCATTTGCCGGTTTGACGACCAGATCAGCAATATTTGCTAATACGTGTTTCAATTCTTTTTCATTATCACAAGAGTAACTAGGTACGTTAGGAATAATCGGGTCCTGATCGAGGTAATATTTGATCATGTCCGGAACGTAGGTATAAACAACTTTATCATCGGCAACACCTGCACCAGGGGCATTCGCTAAAGCAACATTGCCTTTTTTCCATGCACGCATTAAACCAGGCACACCAAGCGCAGAACTTTTATTGAAGACTTCTGGATCGAGAAAAAGATCGTCTATACGACGATAAATAACATCGACACGCGATAAACCATCTGTCGTCTTCATGTAAACACAATCATCATCAGCTACAACGAGATCAGAACCTTCTACCAGTTCCGCGCCCATTTGCTGTGCCAGAAATGCATGCTCAAAATAAGCCGAGTTATAAATACCCGGTGTTAAGACAACAACCTCCGGGTAATCCATAGGGCGAGGCGATATTGAACTCAGTGTATCGAACAGGTTAGTAGGGTATTCGCCTAATGGTTCAATGTTGTAGTCTTCGAATAATTCAGGAAAGACACGCTTTGTTACTTTACGGTTTTCCAGCATATAGGAAACACCGGAAGGAACACGCAAGTTATCTTCTAGAACATAGATAGTGCCATCGTTATCGCGAATTAAATCACTTCCGCAAATATGTGCCCAGGTTCCGAATACCGGTTTCATGCCAACGCATTCCTTACGAAAGTTTTTTGAACCTTTTAATACTTCTTGAGGAATGACTTTGTCTTTAATAATGTTTTGATTGTTGTAGATATCATCAATGAATTGATTGATAGCTATCATGCGTTGTTGCAAACCTTGTTCTATTCGCATCCATTCACGTGAAGGAATAATGCGTGGGATGATGTCGTAAGGCCATTCGCGATCAATGTTTTCGCCTTCACTATAAATAGTGAAAGTGATTCCCATTGTTTTGATAGCGAGTTCAGCCGCGTGCTTACGTTTTTTTATTTCATCTTTACTGAGGCTTTTCAGGTGTTTTAATAAACGACCTGTACTGGAGCGTGCTTGAAGACGGGATGTAAGTAATTCATCGTATAAGCCGTCTACCTTGTAATTCTTAAAGTTCATCTACAATTTCTGATAATAATTTATAGTATTCAAACATAAATTACAGGATTAGTCTTTAAATTAAGTTGTGATCTAATAAGAAAGTTTATTTGCTATAAGTCATTAGTATTATTATTATTTTAAGGTGCAACGCGATAAGTAGAATGCACTATATTAGTTCAAAAGGACAAGGGTTATGCTGAGCCTGAAAAAAAATGGCCTTTAATCTTGTTGAAGTTAACCGTTAGAAATTGAATGCCGCTTGTATAGAAGTAGTTTTCTCCAGTCTCTTTATCTTCATTATTATTTTGATAAGAAACAATCCCGACTGCTTTAAAGTTCTCGCCATCAAGCTTAATGATTTGAACCTTGTTTAAAGAGATAAAAGTATTTAGTTGTATGCCTGTCGGCGAAATATCTGAGATTAAGCCCGATTGTTTTGCTTGCGGCCAGTGTGTGTAAAAATTAATCACGCTGTTTTGGTTTAAGCGAACGATGTCGCGTCTATTTTGTTCGAGTAATTCAGTTGGCGGTGGAAATAAAGGGCTTCTACAATCATTACACAAAGGCGCGGTATCTTTACATGGGCTTTGGTTATGAGGCGTTTTACAAAATGTACAATATTGCGTAATGACCGGATTGTAGTAATTATTTTTCTGTACGCCGTAGGCTACGTTTAATGCGATTTTGTTTTGATTAGTTGTTTGGCTCTTTTCAAGCGACACTGTTTTGCTCTTAACTTTTGATTCTGCTGTTGTGTGTTTATTTGTTAATTTACTAACGGCATAAGCATGACTACGTTGGGAAAGGAGTTTGTCGTATATCGCTCGTTTTTCCGGCTTACTTAAAATGGCGTAGGCTTCATTCAATAACGCTTTAGGCTTATTCGGATCTTTCGACAAAGTTAGATAACTTGTTTTTATAATATGCGGCGGTGAATCAGGCTGTATATTGAACATGCGGTAAAAATTGCGTTGATTACCGTGTTTGTCTTTACCGTCGAATGCCGGATTTTGTAGTTTGTTTGAACTGTTATCGAGGTTACCGCGAGCCAAAGACTTTAGATCATAGCTCTCTAATAGCTTTTTATCATAAGCAGCTTGTTTTAGTGGATCACGCAAGGTGTTATAAGCTTCATTAATAATCGTCGCATTCCAGTTTTGCCCGCCCAGATCCGGATGCATTTTTAATTTTTGCAACAGCGTTCGATAATTATTTTTAATAATTTCAATTGAAGCATCCGGCTGCACATTTAGTGTCCGATAATAATTTCTTCTTTCTTCGCTATTAGGCTGATTATTTTTGCTTAACATTTGAGCATCTTAGACGATTTATATTGATACATTAAGCATTTTACCCGTTTGTACGTGACAATATTATGTCCTTGGAAGGAAAGTAAGCGCATTCTGATGTATAATGCGCGACTAATTATTTATTATAAATATCATATAGTTACGAGAGTGTATCGTAGTATGAATGAGCAATTTGTCATCGCGGCAATGTATAAATTTGTCCGCCTTCCTGATTTTGAATCTATCCAGCCAGGTTTGCTGGCTTACTGTCGTGAGCAGAATATCAAAGGCACATTATTGTTGGCAGAAGAGGGTATCAACGGCACGATTGCCGGTACGCGAGAGGGAATAGATGCGCTTATTCGCTATTTGAAAAATGATGAACGAC
>JBELBG010000229.1:0-3198 GCA_042095435.1 Thiotrichaceae bacterium
TGGTAAATATTTGATCATTAACATCGAGAGACTGCAATGCGTCAGTGGAAAAATAACCTCACCCTGATTCTCAGGGTACTATTTATAATATTAATGCTTACAACAGGCATCGGGAAGCTTCTTGATATTCCGGGGTTTGCTAAAGTTATTGAGACCTATCAAATAGGCCTTTCAAGTTATTTTGCCATTGCAATTGGCTTTTCTCTGGCTATGTTTGAATTTCAACTCGGTGTCCATTTAATTCGTAAACCCGAATCGGTTCTTTCGGGCTTTTTACTGACGTTTATGCACATCGGTTACACAGCGCTTGCAATTATCACTTTAGCTCGTGGCATTCCCATTGAAAATTGCGGATGTTTTGGCGTCTTTTTAGCAAGGCCAATGACGATCCAAACAATATTTGAAGACTTATTCCTGGTTCTGCTATCAGCATTGTTTTGGTATTTACTTAAGCTGCAAGCAAACTCCTATTTCACACAAAAATGAAGTAGCATTTTTGATAAAATATTAATCATCGGTTCAATTCTGTCTATTTGTAAAAATTCATTTGGTTGATGTGCAACATCAATATCACCGGGCCCCAGAATAACCGTTTCTATACCCATATCATTATAAAAAGGCCCTTCCGTTCCGAAAGCAACACACTCAGAACGATGTTGTGTCAGCTCTTCGCTTAAAGCAATAATCTCACTGTCCCTGGCTGTCTGCATTGGAGGAATACCATTAAATAAATTATTAAACTCCACCTTCAGTCCGCTTGAAGCTAGCGTTAGTTTCACTCTATTTCTTAATTGTTCACTCAACTCTTCTAACTTCATCCCCGGTAACATTCTCAAATCCAGTGACAATTCACAGTTAGCACAAATACGATTAGGGCTATCACCGCCATGTATTCGGCCAAAGTTCATTGTTGGTACAGGCAGTTTGAAATCTTTGTTAGTAAACTCAGCCTGCAATTCATTACGCCATTCTCGTAAAGAAGAAATAACATCATGCATACCTTCAAGTGCGCTGTTACCGAAAGTAGGATCACTGGAATGACCCGAACGCCCTTCTATCTGAATCGTTTCGATAATAATACCTTTATGTGAGTGAATCGGTTTTAAGCCTGTCGGCTCACCAATAATGCAATAACGCCCGGTAACTTTATTATTTTGTTGTATCAGTCTTGCACCTAACATCGTACTTTCTTCATCTGCTGTTGCAACAACAGTAATAGGCGCAGAAAACTTTGTATCAGCCAACCTTTCCAAGGTTTCCAATGTAATTGGAAAAAAGCTTTTCATATCCGCCGTACCTAAACCGTAATAACACCCCTCTTTTTTTGTTAAAGAAAATGGATCGGTATCCCAACCATTTAAATCATAAGGTACGGTATCGGTATGACCAGACAAGACTAAACCACTGTTGCCGTCGCTTTTATTTTCTCCACGTTTTGCAACTAGGTTACATTTTTCCGGGTTATTACTGACAGGCATAATTTCGCAATCAAAACCAAGCGCATCAAAATAATTCGCCAAAGCATCAACAACTTGGCGATTACTCTGATCATGTGCCTTATCGATACTGCTGACCGAAGGCAGACGAATCAATTCTGCAAAACAGTCTTCAAATTCAGGGATTTTTCTCATTTTATTATCTTATTTATACTTTATAAGGCTACTGGCCTCATGTATTCTATCGCACCTTTGCTAACTGACTGAAATGTAATTTATAAATGGCTAATAAACTGAACAAATATTCATCCATTATCACCCAGCAAAAATCCCAAGGCGCATCTCAGGCCATGCTTTATGGCACAGGTATGACTGAAGCCGATATGGATAAAGCTCAGATCGGTATTTCCAGCGTCTGGTATGAAGGAAATACCTGTAATATGCATCTGAATGATCTGGCCGCCAAGGTCAAGGAAGGCGTTAGCAAGGCCGGGCTCGTTGCCATGCGCTTTAACACCATCGGTGTCAGCGATGGTATTTCCAATGGTACAGATGGCATGAGTTATTCATTACAGTCGCGCGATATCATCGCAGACTCGATAGAAACCGTTATGTCAGCACAATGGTATGACGCCAATATTTCTATTCCCGGTTGCGATAAAAATATGCCTGGTTGTGTTATGGCAATGGGGCGTTTGAATAGACCATCAATTATGATCTACGGCGGCACTATCAAACCAGGGCATCATAAAGAACAAAAGCTGGATATCATCTCTGCCTTTCAGGCTTATGGTGAATATATCGCGGGCAGCATTGATGATGATGAACGCATGGAAGTCGTGAAGAAATCTTGTCCTGGACCAGGCGCATGCGGTGGTATGTATACAGCTAATACCATGGCCTCTGCAATCGAAGCATTAGGTATGTCACTACCCTATTCTTCCTGCACTCCGGCAGTTGCTCCTGGTAAGGAAGAAGAATGTTTAAGAGCAGGTGAAGCAATTAAAAACTTGCTTGAAAAAGATATTAAGCCGCGCGATATCATGACACGTGAAGCATTTGAAAATGCTATGGTCATTATTATTGCACTTGGCGGTTCGACCAATGCCGTACTACATTTAATCGCTATGGCGCGCGCAGTCGATGTTGATTTAACGCTTGATGATTTCCAATCTGTAAGTGACCGTATTCCTTTCATTGCCGACTTAAAACCTAGTGGCAAGTATGTAATGGAAGACTTACATAATATCGGCGGCGTACCTGCAGTAATGAAATACCTGCTTGAAAAAGATTTACTCAATGGTGATTGTTTAACCGTTACCGGTAAATCTATCAAAGAAAATTTGGCTGATGTTCCTGGTTTGAAGGAAGGACAAGATATTATTACGCCTTTAGATAAACCGATTAAAGATTCAGGTCATATCCGAATTCTAAAAGGCAACTTCGCGCCGGAAGGTTCTGTCGCCAAGATTACCGGTAAAGAAGGTTTAACTTTCTCCGGCCCTGCACGTGTGTTTGACTCAGAAGAAGACATGATTAAGGCGCTGGAAGAAAATAATATCGAAAAAGGCAGTGTCATTATTATTCGCTACGAAGGACCAAAAGGAGGCCCCGGAATGCCGGAAATGTTAAAACCCACATCCGCAGTAATGGGAGCCGGTTTGGGTAAAGACGTTGCTATGATCACAGACGGTCGGTTCTCTGGTGGCTCGCATGGTTTTATCATTGGTCATGTTGCACCGGAAGCACAGGACGGTGGCCC
>JBELBG010000230.1:0-3197 GCA_042095435.1 Thiotrichaceae bacterium
GACTCTATTCACTTGCTTATGCACAATTAAAGTCGACACAATATTTAGATTTGACTAATTCCATAGTGACTTATGTCAAAAAGTTTATGCTTTCCGATGTCGATGCTTTTTATGCTGGGCAATCAGATAATGTTAATAGCATAAAAGCTGATGAATATTTTTCATTAGATGAATCGAAACGGCTATTACATGGAGTACCGGATATAGATAAACGATTGTTAAGCCGTGAAAACGGCTGGATGATAGAAGCACTGGCAACGCATTATGAATATTGTGGCAGTCAGCAAAGTCTGGACATAGCAATAAAAGCATCTGTATGGGTCAATCAACACTGTAGAACATGCGATGGTGCCTATTTAATGAACATAATGACAAACAAGCCGAACAACTTGGCAGACACACTGGCAATGGCAAGAGCCATGTTACAACTCTATCGAGCAACATTAGATGAAAAATATCTAAACTATGCTTGCGAGTCTGCCATATTTATTCACACAAACTTTAAAAATAGTTTATGCGGTTATAGCACAAGCATTAATTCAAACACGAAAAATGATTCATTCGGGAAATCCGCCAGCAAACCTGCAAGGCAATCAGTAAGACAAATCGATCAAAACATTTCATTTATACGGTTTGTTAATTTGCTATCGTATTACAGCAATAACCTATTATTTAAAAAGATCATAAACCACGGTTTACGTTATTTATACATCCCCGAAGTAGCGACAGCGAGAATGGAAGAAGCTGGAATTTTATTGCTTGATCGAGAAACCTTAACATCACCACTGACGATTAATATCAAGGGTAATAAAAACCATACAACTGTTAAGGAATATATTAATATCGCACACCGCTATCCAGGCTGGTACAAGCTGTTAAAGTTTACCGAGTCTGAAACAAACTCCGTTTCAATCGAAATTGATGGCTATAAATCAAAACAAATCACTTCAACAGAAAAGCTAAAACAGTTATTAAAATTTCATTAAGAATAACATTACAACTTGACAGAATAATCGAATAAGAAGAGACTCGCGGCCTATGAATTTCCAAACACAAAAACTCGTCCAGACACTTTGGTGCCGCTATGTGCTGAAGATGGCGAGTTATTGTCTGTGTGCTTTGGAATCGTAATATTTTAGTTTAATAAAAAGATTCATCTAAAAAGGCCACAGGCAAAAACCTGCGGCCTTTTTTATGTCTGGAGAAATTAATGCAATTAATAATAGCTTACATTTCAGTCGTGCTTATTTGGGCAACCACGCCACTTGCTATTCAATGGAGTAGCGAGTCTGTTGGCTTTTTGTTTGCTATTTGTAGTCGCTTCACGCTGGGTGCCATTATTGCATCAGGTATTAGTCTATTGATTAGAAGAAAATTACCTTTAGATATAAAAGCCATTCAGACCTACCTCATTGGTGGTATCGGCTTATCACTCTCGATGCTGATTGTTTACTGGGCAGCACCCAGTATTCCATCGGGATGGATATCCGTTATCTTTGGCATGTCACCAATTTTAACCGGGCTTTTTGCAATAAAAATATTAGGTGAGCGCGGATTAACTACAACAAGATTTATGGCTATTCTTTTGGGTATTGCAGGCTTGTACATCATGCTTGATACCGGAGCACGTTATAGTGAACACGCCATTTATGGCGTAATTGCTGTTTTTATTGGAACCGCATTTTATTCACTCAATATGGTTTTGATAAAAAAGGTCAATGCCGATATTGATAGCCAATCTACAGTAACCGGAACACTGCTTGTTGCCGCAGTTATGTTTACAATTATCTGGGTTATTTCAGGATATGAAATACCTGAAACCATTCCGACTCATGCAAGCGTGGCGATACTCTATCTTGCAATAATAGGTTCTGTTATTGGATTTTTGCTATTTTATTATATTTTAAAACGAGTTGAAGCAATGCGCATGTCTCTGATTACATTATTAACACCCATAGGAGCACTATTACTCGGACATTTAATAAATGGCGAACCTTTAAATCGAGAAATCGTAATTGGTAGCATTTTAATACTCTCCGGCTTGCTTTTTTTCGAATTTGAAGGTGCAATACGACATATAAAAACAACCAATTCTATAAGGAGTTAAAATGGGTGAATCAATCACTACATTAGTCATAAACATTGCTGTTGCTGCAGCGATCTTGTTTGGTGGTATCTGGCTATCAAAACGTATCAAAAACTATGTCGCCAGCGCAATGGAAAAACGTGAAATAGACGTTCTACTCGCCTCTTTTTCCAGCAACATTATTTATGTTGCTTTAGTTGCCTTTGTCATCATTGCTGCATTAGGACAACTCGGTATCCAAACCACTTCGTTTGTCGCCATTATCGGTGCGGCAGGTTTAGCCATTGGCTTGTCTTTACAAGGTTCGCTGTCTAACTTTGCTTCAGGTGTTATGATCATTGCTTTCCGGCCGTTTAAGGTTGGTGATTTTATAGAGGCAGGTGGTGTTTCCGGTATCGTTGAAGGTATTCAAATATTTTCAACACAAATGCGTACCGGTGATAATAAAGCCGTCATCGTACCTAATTCAAATATTATTGGTGGCAACATTACCAATTATTCGGCCAAGGATACACGTCGTGTCGACCTGGTTTTTGGTATTGGCTATGACGATGATATTAAAAAGGCAAAAGATGTATTGGCTGAACTGGTTAGTAATGATGAACGTATACTAAAAGATCCCGAGCCTGTTATCGCTGTTTCTGAACTCGCTGATAGCAGTGTCAATTTTGTTTGCCGCCCATGGGTAAAAACGGCCGATTACTGGGGCGTTTATTTTGATTTAACTGAAGCTGTAAAATTGCGTTTTGATAAAGAAGGTATTTCTATTCCTTATCCACAACAAGACGTACATATGCATACAGTAGAAAAATAATATTTAATAATTACTTTTTAAAACGGTGTCAGTTATAAACTGATGCTGTTTTTTTATGCCTTTTTTATACTTTATTATCAGACAAACTATCATTAATCAGGCTATGTGTTAACGGTGTTTGTAATTCTATGCCCTGTTTCTCTGCCAACTCATAGGCAATCCGTTTCACCATGCATTCTGCTTCCAGCATTTGATAAAGGTTTTTAAGTTTATAACCTAAACGCCAGTTCACGGCATGATCGCCTGTATCAAACACGCTAATTTCCGGCTCGCGTTCTTCATTGATAGCCTTACATT
>JBELBG010000231.1:0-3188 GCA_042095435.1 Thiotrichaceae bacterium
TTTTCCGGTGAATTACGCAGTCAATTAAGTATTTCCTCTGACTCTGCTGTAGATCTAATAACCCGGCCTATAAGTTCTGCATCAAACTTTGCTGGGCAATTAGCAGATAATTTAAATGCAACATTGGCAGGTGAAGATGCTTTTATCTATCAATCAGATCATCGTCCTTCCTATGAACCCAAAGATCCAACGACAGCGACACATAAACGCAATATTGCATTTCAACTAGGGCTGGATATCTATACTAATAATCCCCGAGTGCAATCATTTCTTAATATGGTCGCTTCCGCTCGGTCTTCCGGTAAAGTGTCTGCCGGTATTGGTATAAGTAATGTAGTTAGGAATGTCGATGAAATGGATTTAAAAATCAGGTTTTTAATGAAGAAGATGACGCTGGCCGAGTTAAATTTTCATAATACCGAATGGTTAACTAAAGTAGGTATAAAGTCGTATTTAGTTAAACAGTTTATAGCGTATCCAGGTTTATCTCCCACTAATAAAACGAGAATTGCGGCTTATTTGTCTAAACTTGGGCACGTTACAGGCTTGGACGAGTTTATTAAATTATCTTTAAAAGCAAGTACAGAACTAGAAGCCTCATTATTTGAACGATTAAGTAAAACTTTATGGGAGTATAATCAGGATAAAGAAACGGTTAGTCGTTTATCAAATTACAATGGTCATTTAACTATGATAACAACGTCAGGCGATATCGTTTTTTTCGATACTACTGATCTTTTTATCTGGTCGGAATTAAAGCAAAGACAATATGAAGCATCAGCTAAATATGCGAAACAATCAGGTTTTAAAAATTGGCAGTTAGTGAGTCTGGGTGAGCTGACTTCTTTAGCCAAAGAAAAGATGAGCGCACTTGCGTTTAGTTTATAGTTTAATATTTATCTAAGACTCTGAAGTTGAGTCAATCGATAAGTCTTCTAATTGTGTTTTCAAGGTTTCATGTCGAGTGCTTTGCAAACTCAACAGTAATGCTCTTGTATTCTTAATATGTTCCATATAGTTTTTTAATAAACTGATCTCAATAACTGAACTTGCCGGGCTAATATCACGAATGCGTTCTTCAAAATATTGTAAGTCGCTCAGTAACACTTGCTCATTATCATCCAGCATCTTTTCGTAGTGGAATGTTTCCCAGAGGCGCTTTTTTTCTTTTGCATCCATAAATAGAAACTTATTTACTGACACAAAACTTTCTCCGTAATTAATTATATTAAATATTGCAGACTATGTGCCAGAAAACGAAAATAAAAATAAATCATTTAAAAACAATGACATATATATTTTTTTATGAAAATTAGGTTTGTTAATCGGGCTTGAAATATGATTTTACGTCGTTTTGAAACGACGTAAATCAAGATTAGGAAACAGCCTATCTTTAATTATGACTGACTAGATTAAAACAACTCCCATACAGGTGTCAGATCTTGTGGAAGGGCGGTTAAATTGCCTAGTCTTGACCAAGGACTTTTATCATTGTGGTAATCAGAACCCAGAGAAGCAGCAATATCATAACGTTTCGCGTAATTCGTAACGGTTGTTATTTCGTTCATATTATTATTCCCGGTAACGACTTCTATCGCTTGACCTCCTAACGTTTTAAATTCAGTAATGAATTTCCGTAATTTAGTTGCTGTCATTTTATAACATAGCGGATGCGCAATAACGGCAACACCGCCTGCATTATGAATATTTTTAATTGTTTCACTTAACTCAGGCCAATTTGCAAAGACATAGCCGGGCTTTCCTTTAACTAGATAACGCTTAAAAACATCGCTAAATGATTTCGCATTGCCATTATTGATGAGAAAGCGTGCAAAGTGTTGTCGCGTTATTGTACCGTCGCCAGCAAGTTCTTTCGCATTTTCATAAGCGCCTTTAATCCCGACTTTTGCCAGTCTTTTTCCTATAATAATCGCACGTTCTTCACGAAGTTGATTTAAGTGAATGGTTGAGTCAATCATTGCTGTGTTATCGGCATTGATATTTAGTCCGACTATATGAATGGTTTTATTATCCCAATGTGTAGAAAGCTCGATACCGTTAATCAATGTTATGTCGTGTTCAGCCGCAGCGGTTCTGGCTTCCGCCAGTCCCGAGACCGAATCATGATCGGTTAAAGCCAGTGTCTTTATGCCATTTTTAGCTGCTAATTGAACAAGTTCGGTTGGTGACAGTTCTCCATCTGATGCTGTCGAATGCGCGTGCAAATCAATAGATGATTGGTATGGCATTATTTTATTAATCGCGAAAGTTTATGTATTGGAGTGGGATATCAAACTTGGCCGCTTTTATTTCAGTGATGGTTGCTTGTAAATCATCACGTTTTTTTCCGGTTATACGTACCTGATCTCCCTGAATAGCAGCTTGTGTTTTTAATTTACTGCTTTTTATCATCTTTACGATTTTCCTTGCCAGCTCTTTATCAACACCTTTTTTGATATTAACGAGTTGTCTTGCCTGATTATTGTTCTCAAGTATCTCACCGTAATCCAGACAGCGAATATCAATGCCGCGTTTAGTTACTTTCGTTTCGAGAATATCGTGGATCTGTTTCACCTGAAATTCAGAAGCAGAAATAATAGTTAGACTGTTATCAACCATTTCTATTGTTGAATCAGTGCCTTTGAAGTCAAAACGGTTATTAATTTCTCTATTTGCCTGATCGACTGCATTGGTTAATTCATGTTGATCTATTTCAGAAACAACATCAAAAGACGGCATGTTTCAAATCTCCTTGTCGATATTAGTGGGTATTGTTTTCATGAATAATACCATCAGGATGGTCAAGTTGTATCGATTGTAACTGATCGCCAATCATATAGGCTGTTCCATTAAAGCGGTTTTCTCCATCAAGACTAAATTCAAAATGGTAATAGCGATGGAAAGCAAAACTGCCGGATATATCGCGGCCGGGTTTCATTGATACTAATGAAACAGTGTCATCAAGGAATTGGTATTGAATATCCTGACAATAACGGCGTGATCGAGATACTGCGATTTCACGGGCACGCAAGGTATCTTGCCAAAACCAGATGACAAGACACAATACAATTAGAAAAAATAGTTCACTCATTCTTCTGATAAATACGCTTTAAAATAATCGTTATATCTTTCTTCAAAACCATTTTCTGTTTTAGTAATGGTGTAAACAGGCATCTTTAATTCTTTAG
>JBELBG010000232.1:0-3149 GCA_042095435.1 Thiotrichaceae bacterium
TATCCAGTTTAATCTCGTTCATCTCTGTTCTAATAGTTAACTGATCAAGCTGCTTGCTTTTTAATGCAGTGAGTAATGGCTCAAACCAGTTTTCTTCAATGGATAATAAAGCTTCGAGCCAGCCTTCCAGGTCGTGATAATAACTAAACTTTTGAAATGAATTTAAAACGATCATTCCATTATAACTTGAGCCTTTTTCAACAATATCATTATAACTTTCCGGTAAAGCTTCAAACGGTGTTGCTGCCACCATAGATAAACCTTTTGCTAAGATTTCATCGCTGCTAACAAATGACCAGTTTCTATTAATTATTTTAGGCAATTCACCATAACCCCAAAACCAGACACTGTTTATGGGTAATTGTTTCTCTTCTTCTCTTCTTTTATTCACATCAGAATTATGCAGTGTCATCTGTATATCATTCATTAATTGAATAACATTAATACGGTCATCACCGGTTGGCATAAATGGGAGAATGTCTTTTCCAACAATCGAATCAATAGGTACAGTTTTTATCTCGTAGTTTTCATTTACTCTTAGATACCATCGGGTTGCTACAGGTACTTCTATCGTTATGCCATAAGGTTCAAACAACAAATTAATATCTGCCGCAAGCGCCAATGCATCACTTTGAGTTAAAGCAAAACGGTTATTATCAATTAAAATTAAACCATCACGGTCAGCACTAACATGAACGGGATCAGCACGTAGCCATAAACCTTCCGGGTGTTGATTATCATCACTCAGACGAGAAATAGCAGCTATCGGGTAGTCACCACTTTTATTCGCAGGCAAGCCAAATAAATCACATAAGGTATAACTGGCAGAAACTTGTTGAATGTTTTGACAAACGCCACGACTCAGGAACCAGTTTAATGCAGGTAAGCTCGGAAAATCATCAGAATGAATTGCGATATCAGGACCGAATAAACCAGGAATAAAAACTGTCAAACTACGCATTAATATTACTCTTAAAAGAAATAATTGATGCGCAAGTCAGGCGCGACTGAAATGCTTGTCAGGAATACAGATTTCGCCTCCAGCGCCTATTGTTGGTGCATAGAGTAAAAATCTGTCGGTAGTCATAAATTATCCAGAATTGCTTTTTTAACTTGTTCTAATTCCGCATCCACTTTAACAACTGGCGAGGTACTTTGTTTAATTGCTGTATCCGGATCTTTAAGACCATGGCCGGTTAAAGTACAAACAAGAGTACTTCCTGCTGGGATTTTGCCCGAGTTTATATCACGCATAGCACCTGCCAAGGAGATTGCTGATGCTGGTTCACAAAAAACACCTTCTTTTTCTGCCAGTAATTTTTGTGTTGCTAAAATTTCTTCATCGCTACATTCATCAAACCAGCCACCTGATTCATCATGCGCCTTCCAGGCTAAATCCCAGGATTGCGGGTGACCTATTCGAATCGCTGTTGCTACCGTTTCCGGGTTATCAACCATCTCACCACGCAGAAACGGTGCAGCGCCGCTGGCCTGATAACCAACCATTACCGGGCGCTTATCTGTGACCGCTGTTCTATCATATTCTTCCAAGCTGTCGTTATGAAAAATATCATCTAATTTACCAATGTATTCACTATAGCCCATCCAATGTGCGCTGATATTACCGGCATTACCAACCGGCAAACAATGAAAGTCCGGTGCCCTTCCCAATTCATCAACAATCTCAAAGGCAATCGTCTTTTGGCCTTGCAATCGGTATGGATTAATTGAATTAACTATCGCAACCGGGGTATCTTGCCCGACTTCTTTTACCAGACGCATGCCATCATCAAAGTTACCTTTTATTTGTAAGATTACCGCACCTTCCATCATTGCCTGCGCCAATTTGCCTTGGGCAATCTTACCATCAGGGATTAACACAAAAGCGGTAATCCCGGCACGCGCAGCATAGGCTGCTGCCGAGGCAGAAGTGTTTCCGGTCGAAGCGCAAATGATCGCTTTTGCACCTTCATCTACAGCCTTGGTGACAGCCATGGTCATGCCACGATCTTTAAACGATCCAGTAGGATTCAGCCCTTCGTATTTAACATAAATATCTACTTTGTTATCTAACAGGTTCGGAATATTCTCTAACTGAATTAAAGGTGTATTACCTTCGCCAAGACTAATTAGTTTAGTATCGTCATTAACAGGAAGTCGATCGCCGTACTTAGCAATTAATCCGGTATAGCGTGTTCGAAACGTCATTATTTTATCCTAATGTTTCCATGCGTATACGCATAACTTCACCATTGATTGCATCAAGCTGTTCAATTTTTGCAATCGCATCATTCATATTCTTCTCTTTAATACGCTGTGTTAAAAAGATAATCGGTACATGACTGGCATCTTCTGCAGGTTCTTTCTGCAAAATAGCTTCAATACTGATTCCAGAATCACCCAATATTTGGGTTACATCTGCTAACACACCGGGTTTATCAACAGCATGCATGCGTAAGTAATAAGCTGTTTCAGTTTCTTCCATCGGCAAGACATTAATGTCTTCTAATGAATCAGGCTGGAATGCCAGATGAGGCACACGGTGCACAGGATCAGCTGTTAAAGCACGAACGATATCAACAATATCAGCAATCACCGCTGACGCCGTTGGTTCTGATCCAGCGCCTGCACCATAATATAAAGTAGAACCTACCGCATCACACTTAACCAGCACAGCATTCATTACGCCATCAACATTAGCTATTAAACGTCGTTCAGGAATTAGCGTCGGGTGAACGCGTTGTTCTACACCCGTTTTCGTCTTTCGTGTAATACCAATATGTTTAATTCGATAACCTAGCTCACCGGCATACAAGACATCCTGCTGCTCTACTTTACTAATGCCTTCGGTATAAGTCTTATCAAACTGCAGAGGCATACCAAATGCAATGGAACCCAGAATTGTTAACTTATGTGCGGCATCGATACCTTCCACGTCAAAAGTGGGATCAGCTTCAGCATAACCTAAAGCCTGCGCTTCTTTTAAGACATCTCCGAAGTCCCGACCTTTATCACGCATCTCGGTCAAAATATAATTACCAGTACCATTAATAATACCGGCAATCCATTCCACTTCATTTGCTGCTAAACCTTCACGTACCGATTTAATAATCGGGATACCGCCAGCAACTGCCGCTTCAAATGCAACG
>JBELBG010000233.1:0-3169 GCA_042095435.1 Thiotrichaceae bacterium
ATGCTGAAAAGTTTTATGCTTTAACAGCTTATTATTGTTTCGCAGTATATCGAGCACTTTTTCATCGACTTTATATACATGCTCACCCGCAAGTAGTTCGGTGTTATCGCGAAAAACACCGCTTTCATCGACAAGATTCAGAGTTCCGATTTCATATTTTTTGCCAACAATAAAGTCATCCATGCCATGGTCGGGCGCGGTATGCACAGCGCCTGTACCAGCTTCCGTCGTAACATGTTCACCTAAGATAACAGGTACGGATTTATCATAAAAAGGATGCTGTAGAAGTTGATTTTCAAGCGCATTACCCTGACAACGACCAACGATTTTGTATTCTTCTATGCCATAGCGTTGCATAGCATCTTCATGCAAAGCGTCGGCAACTAAAAAACATTCATCACCTAAACCCGTATCACATTGCACGAGTACATAATCCAGTTCTGGGTTTAATGATACAGCTTGGTTAGCTGGTAGTGTCCAAGGCGTAGTCGTCCAAATAACAACGGATATCGAGCCAATAGCATCACTATCATGCATAATGGTTTTAATCGAAGACTGATCGGCACAAGTAAATCGAACATCAATCGCATGTGAGGTTTTATCTTGATACTCAACTTCTGCTTCAGCAAGTGCTGAACCACCAACCACACTCCAATAAACAGGTTTAAAGCCTCTCTGCAAATGGCCTTGTTCAGTAATTTTACCCAGCGCGCGGATGATATCTGCTTCGGTCTGGTAATCCATGGTCAAATAGGGCTTATCCCAGTCGCCAAGTACCCCTAAACGTTTAAAGTCCTCACGCTGACCATCAACTTGTTTCTTAGCATAGTCACGACATTTTTGTCTGAAGTCTTTATGTGAAATTTTATCACCAGCTTTACCTGCCTTTTTCTCAACATTGTGTTCAATCGGTAGGCCATGACAATCCCAACCAGGCACGTAAGGCACATCAAAACCTTTCAGGCTTTGTGACTTGATAATAATATCTTTCAGAATTTTATTTACTGCATGACCAATATGAATATCACCGTTTGCATACGGAGGGCCATCGTGCAAAATAAACTTTTTAGCGCCGTCACGTTTCTTGCGTAACTCGCCATACAAATCTTTTTCATACCAACGTTTCAACATGTCCGGTTCACGTTGAGAAAGGTTTGCTTTCATAGGGAAAGCCGTCTTCGGTAAATTAAGTGTGTCTTTATAACTCTTCATTTATTATTTAATTATTAATTTAAATTTATTTAATATTATTTAATTTTAAACTTTCTCTAGCATGCTCAATATCAATATGCATTTGATCAACTAATTCTTTTTCTGATGCAAAGTGCATATCACCACGTAACTTTTCCACTAACTCAATTTGCAAGTGTCGTCCGTATAAGTCTTCGTCAAAGTCCAGTATATGAGCTTCGAGTATCACTTGTTTACCCTTGAATACGGGTCTTGAGCCGACATAAACAATAGCAGCTAAAGCATCCTTACCTGTACCATAAACGCGACCAGAAAAAATACCTTCAATAGGCGAAAAATATCGATGCAACTGTATATTGGCAGTAGCAAAACCTAACTCTCTGCCTCGCTTATCACCATGCGCCACACGCCCATTGATACGATAAGGACGGCCCAGCAGTTGAGCTGTTTTTTCTAGATCACCATCAGCAAGTGTCTGCCGTATTAAAGTGCTACTAACTCGTTCCCCATTCAAGATAAAAGAGTTAGTCTTAGTCACTTCAAATTCTTTTTCTTGAGCCGCATTAACTAAATATTGATAATCTCCTTCTCTGTTTTTAGCAAAACGAAAGTCGTCACCAATAATTAATTTCTTAACAGCCAATGCCTTCAGCAAAATTTCATCAACAAATTCGTTTGCTGATAAATTAGCCATTTTTTCATCAAAGCGAAGACAAACAACGCGATCAATGTCATGTAATGCAAATTGCTGTAATTTTTCCCGTAGTCGCGTTAACCGAGACGGAGCTTTATCAGGGGCAAAATATTCAATCGGTTGAGGTTCAAAAATAACGACCGTTGATATCAAGCCATTAGTTTTAGCACTCTCTTTTACCTGATCGAGTACAGCATGATGACCTAAATGCACACCATCAAAATTACCTATGGTTGTTACACATTCCTGCCTTTGCAGCCGTAAATTATGCAGTCCTCGAATAAATTGCATTTATCACCAAAACCCGTGGATTATACCGATCAATGCTGCGCTGTCATGTGTTGCCATCGAAGCCCTGTTATCCAGAGTACAATAAAATAGCAAACCATCCCGGCAGCAACCCAAACAGACAACATGCCCACCCGCTCAAATACACCCCAGGCAAACCACTGCTCTGGCTTCGCGACAAAATACTGAATGAATAAAGCCATAGCAATAACTGCTACTATAATTTGCAAACCAAACTTAAACCAACCGGCAACAGGTATATACACGCCTTGTTTTCTTAACAACACAAATAACATCAATGCCTGTAAACAGGCTGATAAAGATGTTGCCAAAGCCAATCCGACATGCTGTAACAAACCGACCAAAAGAAAGTTAAAAACGATGTTAGAAACCATGGCTATCGCACCGACCTTAACCGGCGTTTTCGTGTCCTGTCTGGAAAAAAAGCCACTGGCAAAAATCTTAATCAAAATGAAAGCGGGTAAGCCCAAGGCATAGGCCAACAGACTTTTTCCAGACATAATGGCAGCATGCGTTGTAAATTCATCGTACTGAAACAAGGTCGTTAATAACGGTACGGCCAGAATAGCCAAACCCGCAGCAGCAGGTATCGAAATGAGAAAAACCCAGCGTAAGGCCCAATCCATCATATTCGAAAAATTTTTAGATTCATTTTTCGCATGCTCACTGGACAGATTTGGTAATAACACTGTTGCCAATGCAATACCGAAAACCCCTAATGGAAATTCGACCAATCGGTCAGAATAATAAAGCCAGGAAATACTGCCATCGACTAAATACGAAGCAAAAATCGTATCAACCAATAAATTAATTTGCACAATAGAAACAGCAAATAAAGTCGGCAACATTAACTTTAGAATACGACCAACGCCTTCTTTGTCTTTATTAAATGCAGGTTTTGGAAATAATTTAATTCGAAATAAAAACGGAAATTGAAATAACAACTGCACAATGCCAGCAAGCAATACACCCCAG
>JBELBG010000234.1:0-1063 GCA_042095435.1 Thiotrichaceae bacterium
CATCATGCCCATATAGTATTGAGCATAACCATGATCAGATGTTTCAGCCAACGATTGCATTGTCATGAATGCCTTGTCGTAATCACCCATTAAATATGTGACGACACCATCATTAAAATCTGCTTGAGCGTTAGTGGATAAAATTGAGAATAGTAAAACAAATAAAGCACTGATTTTTTTCATTATTTATAACTCATAGGTTGGTATTGCTGTTCGAGTCTCGTAAAATGCCCAGCCTGACTTCGCCGGACTCATTGTTAACTTAGTCTACAAAAGAGCTAAATTGTTTCATGCAGAGCGAAAATTGTAAATGTTTGGAGATATAAATGACTGAATTTAAAGCCTTTAGGGTGTATGAGGAAGATAAACAGGTAATAAGTCGCCTGGAATCACTAACTTTAGATGATCTGAGTCAGGGTAATGTGCTAATAAAAACAGCCTATTCCTCTGTTAATTACAAAGATGCCTTAGCTATAACGGGAAAAGGTAAAATTATTCGTCATTTTCCCTGTATTGGCGGTATTGATGCAGCAGGAATAGTCGTTGAGTCCAATAATAAACGCTTTAAAGAAGGTGATAAGGTTGTTGTGACGGGCTATGAATTAGGTACCGGGCATGATGGTGGTTATTCGGAATATACGAGGGTTCCTGCTGAATGGGTGGTGTCTTTGCCTGAATCAATGACGCTTTTTGAAGCCATGGCGATTGGCACTGCAGGCTTTACTGCAGCATTATGTATTCAACGGTTGGAAGAAAATAAGCAAAAGCCAGAATCAGGCCAGTTTATTGTGACGGGTGCGACAGGTGGAGTAGGAAATTTCGCGATTGATATGCTCTCTTCACTCGCTTATGAAGTTGTTGCCGTTACAGGTAAAAGTGATAAAAATGAACTGCTTAAGGCGCTTGGCGCAGCGCATATCCTTGATCGCAATAATATAAAACTGGATGGTCCTTCCATGGAAAAAGGTCAGTGGGCAGGTGCGATTGATAATGTCGGCGGCGATATTCTTGCCTGGTTGACCAGGACAACGAAGCCTTTGGGAAATATTGCTTCAGTTGGATT
>JBELBG010000234.1:1073-3141 GCA_042095435.1 Thiotrichaceae bacterium
ATACAACGGTAATGCCATTTATATTACGCGGCGTCAGTATTTTAGGTATTACTTCTTCAGGATGTCCCACCGACTATCGCCAGCCATTGTGGGAACGATTAGCAACTGATTTGGCTCCAAAACACCTGGATAAAATAGTCACGAATGTCATTAGCATGGAAGAGTTGCTTGAAACATGTAACAAAATGTTGGCAGGACAAACATCAGGGCGGACTGTTGTTGCGATTAACCCTGATTAATGATGAATAAATATAATAAATGAGTATTAAATAATGGTAAAAACACTTTATGACAAACTTTGGGATGATCATGTGGTACATGATTACGGTGACGGGACGGCGTTGATCTATATCGATCGACAACTCCTGCATGAAGTGACGTCTCCACAAGCTTTTGAAGGACTTAAACTGGCAGGACGTAAACCATGGCGCTTGAATACAAATTTAGCTGTGCCAGATCATAATGTCCCTACAGTTAATCGTGAGGTGATAGAAGATCCGATTTCAAAATTACAACTTGAAACACTCGATGCGAACTGTAAAGAAACGGGTATTACCAAGTTTGATATGTTTGATGAACGTCAAGGTATTGTGCATGTTATTGGGCCTGAACAAGGTGCTTGCTTACCGGGCATGACGATTGTCTGTGGTGATTCACATACGTCAACGAATGGTGCTTTAGGCGCGATGGCGTTCGGGATTGGCACGTCTGAAGTTGAACATGATTTAGCGACACAGTGTTTGGTGCAAAAGAAAGCGAAAAACATGTTGATTAAAGTGAATGGGCAAGTTGGTAAAGGCATTACGGCAAAAGATATTGTGCTTGCCATCATAGGTGAAATTGGAACAGCGGGTGGTACAGGTTATACGATTGAGTTTGCAGGTGATGCGATTCAGGCATTGTCTATGGAAGGACGTATGACGGTTTGTAATATGGCGATTGAAGCGGGCGCACGTGTTGGTTTAGTTGCGGTTGATCAAACAACGATAGATTATGTTGAAGGTCGTCCTTATGCTCCAAAAGGCGAAGAATGGCAACGCGCAGTTGAAATTTGGCGTAATCTGAAAAGTGATGATGGTGCCCAGTTTGATAAGGTTATTGAACTTGATGCGACATTAATAGAACCGCAAGTTACCTGGGGCACATCGCCAGAAATGGTGATCTCTGTAACGAATACTGTGCCTGATCCAAAACAGGAAATCAGTGATGTTAAACGTGAAGGTATTGAGAATGCTTTAAAGTATATGGATCTTAAAGCGAATACGTCTATTACCGACATAAATATTGATAAGGTTTTTATCGGTTCTTGTACTAACTCTCGAATAGAGGATCTAAGAGAAGCAGCAGATATTATAAAAGGTAAAAAAGTCTCTGGTGATGTGAAACTGGCCATGGTTGTTCCTGGTTCAGGTCTGGTAAAACAACAAGCGGAAAAAGAAGGTCTTGATGAGATTTTTAAAGAATCAGGCTTTGAGTGGCGTGATCCTGGTTGTTCAATGTGTTTAGGTATGAACCCGGATCAATTGAAAACCGGTGAACGTTGTGCTTCGACGTCTAATCGAAATTTTGAAGGTCGACAAGGTCCTGGCGGGCGCACACATTTAGTCAGTCCGGGCATGGCTGCTGCTGCTGCTATTGCCGGTCATTTTGTTGATGTAAGAAAGTTTTAAGGTGTCGCTAATGAAAAAATTTAAAACGTTTACTGGAATTGTTGCACCGTTAGACCGTTCTAATATTGATACAGATGCGATTATTCCAAAGCAATTTTTAAAATCAATTAAACGCAGCGGTTTTGGGCCAAACTTGTTTGATGAATGGCGTTACTTAGATACAGCTAACCTTCTGGAAAATAATCAAGAAAGAAAGGTGAATCCTGATTTTGTTTTAAATCAAGCTCCTTATGATAAAGCAGAAATTTTATTAGCAAGAGAGAACTTTGGCTGTGGTTCGTCTAGAGAGCATGCTGTCTGGGCCATTACTGACTTTGGTTTGAAAGCGGTGTTAGCACCGAGCTTTGGTGATATCTTTTACAGTAATTCATTTAAGAATGGTTTTTTACCTATTCGAT
>JBELBG010000235.1:0-3132 GCA_042095435.1 Thiotrichaceae bacterium
GGAGAGTCTAAAGATAAACCTCGCGAAAAATTCACATATATTAATGAGATGTTATCAATTATCAAGTAAACTGGTTTAATCTAAATCATTCTTTTTTTAGACTAAAATAATAATAAGAACAGTGAAGCGGCCAATAATAATTGGCGCAAACTAATTTTTGTTGCAACACGATTTGCAACACTTTAATTATAAAAAATTAAAAACCTAGGATTTATCGTTGGAAGAAAATACAAACTATAACGGCATTGTCACGAAAAATGTTTCTTGTCCATTTTGCGGAATATTGTGCGATGATCTTGTCATTCAAAATGAAGAAAACCATTTAAAAGTTTTAAAAAATGGTTGCCTAAAGTCAAAAGCGATTATTCAAAAAGAGATAGTAAAAGCTTCTGCTCAGCTTAAAGGTAAAAATGTTTCTTTTGATGAAGCGGTTGATCATGCTTCTAATATTTTGAAAAAATCACATACGCCTCTTTTTGCAGGTTTAGGTACTGAAGTTTCAGGAATGCGTAAAGTCATGGAATTAGCAGATAAAACAGGAGCGATTCTTGACCATATGCACGGTGATGGTTTAATTCGTAACATACTAGTACTACAAGATCTTGGCTGGTTAACTACAACTATGGCCGAAATCAAAAACCGGGCTGATCTGGTTATTTTTGCAGGTACCGACGCAACAAACTTCCCAAGGTTCTATGAACGCGTTATCTGGAATAAAAATTCAATGTTCATAAAAAATAGTGAAGAAAAAGATATCGTATATATAGGTGACAATCTGAATAGCAAACCAGGCATCAGTCCAAATGGCAAACGCCCGATACATTTAAAATGCAAAACAGAAGAAATTGGTGAAATTATTTCAAGTTTACATGCGCTTGCTTCCGAAGCAACCTTGGATGTTAAAGAAGTTGCCGGGATTAAAATAAGCACACTGAAAGCTTTAGCAGAAAAGATGAAGACTACTAAATACGGCGTTATAGTCTGGGCACCAAGCGAACTCGATATTCCTCATGCAGAGCTTACTATTCAAAACTTCTGTGAAACGGTTAAGTACCTAACTCGCTTTACTCGCTTTGCCGGTTTTTCCTTAGGCGGCAATGATGGCGGCATGAGTGCTATTGGTGTTAGTGCATGGCAAAGCGGCTACCCGTTACGTGTTAATTTTAATAAAGGCTACCCAGACTATGATGCGCATCGATATTCAACAAAAAATGTATTAAAGAACAAAGAAGTTGACGCCCTGCTCTGGGTATCCAGTTTTGAATCAGAAAAAACACCCCCTAAAGCCTCTATACCAACAATTGTGTTAGGCAACCCTGGATACAAATTAGGTTTTAAACCAGATGTTTTTATCCCTGTTGCGACACCGGGCGTTGATCATACTGGACAAATAATCCGTACAGATAGTGTTGTATCACTTCCATTAAAACAACTAAGACACTCGCCTTATGAAAGTGTTCATTCAATACTCAAACAAATTGCAGACAGGATCTAGGTTGAATTAATGTATACAAAATTAACAAACGGGAAAATCTACGATCCTGTTCACGGGATAAACGGAGAACATCGGGACATTTACATTCGTGATGGTTACATCACACGAAAACCTTCTGCTAATGTAAAGATAGATCAAACCTTTGACATGAAAGGTAAGATTATTATGGCTGGAGCTATCGATATACACACTCATATTGGTGGTGGCAAAGTTAATATCGCCCGAATGATGTTACCTGAAGATCATGAAGCTGACTTGGTAAGCAAAACAAACATAACGCGCTCTGGCTGTGGTAATGCTGCACCTTCTACATTGACCGCTGGCTATCGTTATGCCGAGATGGGATACACCGCTTGTTTTGAACCGGCGATGTTGCCAACAAATGCACGTCAAACACATATGGAAATGGCAGATACGCCAATGGTTGATAAAGGTGCCTATGCCATGATTGGTAGCGATGATTTTTTCTTACGCATGATGGCTTCAAAAAAAGAGCAAGCTGCAATCAGTGACTATGTTGGTTGGATAATTAACGCAACACAGGCACTAGGCATAAAGGTTGTTAACCCTGGTGGAATCAATGCATTCAAATTTAATCAACGCAAACTTGATTTAGATGAACAAAACTCGCATTACGGTGTATCACCTCGACAAATTTTAATCGCCTTAGCTAGAGCTGTAACAGAATTAGGTATTCCCCATCCATTACATGTACATGGTTGTAACTTAGGTGTTCCCGGCAATGTAGAAACAACACTGGAAACTATTCGGGCGGCAGAAGGCTTGCGCATGCATATAACACATATCCAGTTCCACAGTTACGGAATTGAAGGAGACAGAAAGTTTTCTTCTGGTGCAGCTGAAATTGCAGAGGCAATTAATAAAAACCCGAATATTTCTGTCGATGTTGGCCAAATTCTATTTGGGCAGACTGTTACAGCTTCTGGTGATGCTATGCATCAATATGAAAGTCATTGGCATGCTCATCCAAAAAAATGGGTAGTGATGGATATTGAATGTGATGCGGGTTGCGGTGTTGTTCCATTTAAATATCGCGACAAAAACTTTGTTAATGCATTGCAGTGGGCTATTGGACTTGAGTTATTTTTACTCATTGATGATCCATGGCGAGTCTTCCTTACAACCGATCATCCTAACGGCGCACCTTTTACCAGCTATCCACATTTAATTCGCTTGCTGATGGATAAAAGCTTTAGAAACGATATGCTTTCTACAATTAACAAAGATGCAGCAGCCAGCAGTACACTTGCAAGTATAGATAGAGAATATTCCCTATATGAAATTGCTATCATGACTCGAGCTGCACCAGCAAGAAGCCTGGGTTTGAAAAATCGCGGTCATTTAGGTTCTGGCGCGATAGCTGACATCACTGTTTATACTGAACAAAAAAATAAGGAAAAAATGTTCAGTACGCCTGACTATGTTTTCAAAGATGGTGAAGTCATTGTGAAAAAAGGGAAAATTAGCAAAGTTGTTCATGGTGCAACACATACTTTAAGGCCTGAATTTGATAGGGGAATTGAAAAATCACTAAAACGTTATTTCGATCAATATCAAACAATGAGTCTTGGGAATTTTAAAATAGATGATGATGAAATTGTTGAACATGGCAATAG
>JBELBG010000236.1:0-3122 GCA_042095435.1 Thiotrichaceae bacterium
CCAGACGACCTAAAGTAATTTGCTTTAATATGGAGTCACGAATTTCATCGCTTAATTCATTAGTCATGTCTGTTTCAATAAAACCCGGTGCAACAGCATTTACCGTAATACCTCTGGAACCAACTTCTTGCGCCAAAGACTTTGTGAAGCCAATCATTCCTGCTTTTGTTGCAGAATAATTTGTTTGTCCTGGATTACCTGATAAGGCAACAACGGAAGTAATATTGATAATTCTTCCATAGCGCGCTTTCATCATTGCACGGATACATAATTTGGTAACACGATACATACCCGTTAAATTAGTATTCATTACATCTTCCCATTCATCATCCTTCATTCGCATGAAAAGATTATCTCGGGTGATGCCCGCGTTATTAATCAAAATATTGGGCGCATCGAATTCTCTAAGGCTGTTTTCAAATTCATCTACTGAGGCTTTATCAGCAATATTTAAAACAAGACCTTTGCCAGAGAAACCTTCTGCAGCAATATATTCTGAAAATTTATTCGCTGAACCTTCTGATGTCGCTGTCCCTATTACAAAAGCGCCTTTGTTGGCAAACCGATTTGCAATAGCTTTACCAATGCCGCGACTAGCGCCCGTTACTAATATAACTTTATCTTTATACTCATCTGTCATGGTATTTAATACTCTGAATGTTTATTTTGTTAATCTGCTAAAGCTTTCTCTAAAGTCGTTACATCCTGAACAGCAAAAATATCAAACGATCTGTCAATACGCTTAATTAAACCGGAAAGAACCTTGCCAGGACCACACTCAATTATTTTTGTGACGCCAGACTTTTTCATAGTGTTAACGCTTTCGACCCAGCGAACAGGCATATAAAGCTGTTCTAATAGTGCAGCTTTAATATCATCCGAAGATTGCTTTGATTTTGCATCTACATTTTGCAACACTGGAATTTCTGCATTGTTAAACGTAATGTTATTTAACGAACTTTCAAATTCTACCGCTGCTTGTTCCATTAGCATGCAATGTGATGGAACGCTGACAGGTAGCAATAGAGCACGTTTAGCCCCTGCTTCTTTCATTGCTTCGATTGCTCTTTCAACAGCTGCTTTATTACCCGCGATGACAATTTGTCCTGGCGAATTAAAATTTGCCGCTGAAACAATTTCATCTTCAGCCACTTCTGAACATATTCGAATAACATCGTCATCATCCAAGCCTAAAATAGCAGCCATTGCACCAACACCTGCTGGCACTGCTTTTTGCATGCAACGACCTCTTTCTGCAACAAGAGCTATAGCATCTTCAAACGAAATAACATCCGCACATAGCAGCGCAACATACTCGCCTAAGCTATGACCGGCTAAAATTACAGGTTTCACATCAGAATGTTTTTTTATGGCTAACCATGTTGCGTAGGCTGTAGCTAATAATGCGGGCTGTGTTATTTCAGTCTGGTTTAATTTGTCTTCAGGCCCGGAAGTAATAATCTCTAATAAGTCATAAGATAAAATGTCTGAAGCAGCATTAAACAATTCTTTTATATCAGGGTTTAATTCAAGCAAGCCATTCATCATGCCAATAGACTGTGAACCTTGTCCGGGAAATACGAAAGCTAAATTGGGATCAGTACTCATTCTAAAACCAGTATTTAATTAATATCTTAATAACACCGAGCCCCAGGTAAAACCGCCACCAAAGGCTTCTAATAACAGTGTATCGTTTTCTTTTATTCTTCCATCTCTAACTGCCACATCCAAAGCAAGAGGAACCGATGCAGCAGAAGTATTACCATGTTGATCAACGGTAACGACGACTCTATCCATCGACATATCCAGTTTTTTTGCCGTCGCAGAGATAATTCGAGTATTAGCTTGATGTGGAACTAGCCAGTCAATATCTTCTTTATGCATTGAATTTGCAGCAAGTGTTTCATCGACAATGCGACCTAACGTCTTTACAGCAACTTTAAAAACTTCGTTACCTTGCATTTTTAAAAACGCTTCACCTGATTTTAATTGTTCTTGATTAGATGAAATGCCAGCAGGCACATTTAATAAATTTTGATATTCACCGTCTGCATGAATATGAGTTGAGAGTGTTCCTTGCGTTTCACTTGCTTCAAGAATAACAGCGCCTGCGCCGTCACCGAAAAGAACGCATGTGTTTCTGTCTTCCCAGTTAATAATTCGAGACATGGTTTCTGCGCCAATAACCAATGCACATTTGCTGCTACCGTTTTTAATAAAGCTATCTGCAATACTAAAGGCATAAATAAAACCGGTACATGCGGCATTTACATCAAATGCCGGGCAACCATGAATATTAAGACGTTCTTGTAATAGGCAAGCGGTGCTAGGGAATATCTTGTCAGGCGTACAGCTAGCAATAATAATTAAATCAATATCAGAAACGGATTTTCCAGAAGATTTTATCGCTGCCAGCGCTGCTTTTTCTGCCAGATCGCAAGTCGTTTCATTTTCTGCTGCAATATGTCTTTTTTCTATTCCTGTTCTTGTGCGTATCCATTCGTCTGATGTTTCGACCATAGACTCGAGTTCAGAGTTGCTCAATTCACGTTCAGGTAAGTATGAACCTGTACCGGTAATTTTCGAATACATTAAATGCTTTGCCTGTCTATTAACAGTTGTTCCAGTTTTTCATGAATTCTTTCAGGAACATTTTTTTCAACTTCAATGATGGCCTCTTCAATTGCTGTGGCAAATGAAACTCTGTCAGCGCTACCATGACTTTTGATAACAATGCCGCGAAGACCCAGTAAGGAAGCTCCATTATAATTTTTCGGATCAATTTTTTTCTTTAAGGATTTTAACACTGGCAAGGCCACTATCGCAGCGAATTTTGAATAAAGTGTGCTTTTAAATTCTGCTGTTGCATGATGTTTTAAAAAGCCTGCTAAACCTTCACTTGCTTTTAGTGCAATATTACCAACAAAACCATCACAGACAATGACATCAACTTTACCTGTGTAAAGATCAGTTCCTTCAACATAACCGACATAATTCAAATGACTCTCTACTAATAAAGTTGCCGCTTGTTTTACTCTCTCATACCCTTTGATGACTTCTTCTCCAACATTTAATAATGCTACTTTTGGCTGTTCTTTAGGAAAAAGAGACTTAAATAAAGA
>JBELBG010000237.1:0-3117 GCA_042095435.1 Thiotrichaceae bacterium
CACTAAAAACAGTCGAAAAACATATAGCTTGTGACCTAAGTTGTAATCAAAGTTATACTAGTATTTTTATTAATGAGAGGATTACGCGATTATGCCTGTTTGGGAACAAGCGCTGGTTGCAATGGCAATAGTAGCCGTATTATTTTTCTTTGGGCCAGGTGCAAAAAAAGCCATGGAAGATAGTCGAAAAGCAGAGAATCCGGATTGGCAAGGCGCGTTAATACCGATCGGAATGGTCGTTCTGTTTGTTATTTTGTTGATATCCATGGCTAAAGGTTAAACAGAGCGATTTTAGAGAAAACTGAACGATTTCATAAATGCTGATATCAAACGTAATCAGTAGTAAATCATTTCGCATTATTTACAATAAATTTAATGATAAACTGTAAGCAACTTTTATAGAGGAAGAAAAATGAGCCCATTGAAGAAAGCCTTATTTATCCTGTTATGTGCGGGCTTGTTAAACAGCAATGCTGGGTTTGCAGAAGAAGATGAGCCGGAATTGTTAACAGCCGGAGAATTACTGTCAAGCTGTGACGAAGGTTATAAGCCCGGTGTACCAAATCAGTTTTGTATGCGCTATGTTTTTGGTTTGGTTCAAACGGTGTTGGGTTTGCAACAAGCTGATGGTAGCGCACCTATTTTTTGTATCGATCCACAAGTCGTTCGTTTAGAAACGGCTACTGAAAATGTCATGGCGTATTTACGATCGCGAGCTTCACGCTCAAATGACGAAGCTCAAGTTCTGGTTGTTGAAGCATTGAATAAAAATTATCCTTGTAGTGGCTCAAGCAAGATTTAAAATGGCTGTTGTTCAACGTAAAGAGAAATACAATTTTGATAAACTACAAAAGCGTTTACGGCGGAATGTAGGTAAAGCGATTGCCGACTTCAATATGATAGAAGCCGGTGACAGGGTGATGGTTTGTCTTTCCGGTGGCGCAGATTCCTATACCATGCTGGATATACTACAAAACTTACAGCGTAGTGCTCCGATTGAATTTGAATTAATCGCGGTCAATCTAGATCAAAAACAACCCGGCTTTCCAGAGCATATTTTGCCGGAATATCTTGATGAGCTCGGCATTGAATATCATATACTGGAAGAAGATACCTATAGCGTTGTTAAACGCGTCATCCCTGAAAATAAAACCTATTGCGGTTTATGTTCCCGATTAAGACGAGGAGTGTTATACCGTTTTGCCAAAGAACAAGGCTATACCAAAATAGCACTAGGTCATCATCGCGATGATATTGTTGAGACATTATTTTTAAATATGTTTTATGGCGGCAAATTAAAATCTATGCCGGCGAAATTATTAAGTGATGACGGTGAAAATATCGTTATTCGACCATTAGCCTATTGTGCAGAAACCGATATAAAAGCGTACGCAGAAGAAAGAGCGTTTCCTATAATTCCATGTACCTTATGCGGTTCACAGGACAATATGCAGCGACAAAAAATCAAGCAAATGTTAACGCAGTGGAATAATGAAAATCCGGGAAGAACAGAAACTATATTTAGTAGTATTCAAAATATTGTTCCATCACATTTACTAGATACAGATGCTTATGATTTTTCGCACTTCGGACAATCAGAAAAAGAGGGTTCCCTTACAAGTGAAGACTGGTTGATCGGTAAACAAGAATAAAACGCTTTAAAGCTAAAGCAATTAAAAACCATGTCTGAATTACCAATCTATTATCAAATATTTATCTGGGCAATACCTGTGTTATTTGCCGTGACATTGCATGAAGTAGGGCACGGCTGGGCTGCAAAACAACTTGGCGATCCAACGGCAGAAAACAAGGGACGATTAAGTCTCAATCCATTAAAACACATCGATCCATTTGGTACTGTTATCTTGCCACTGATCACATTCTATCTGGGAAGTTTTATCTTTGGTTTTGCCAAACCAGTACCGGTGAACTGGAATCAATTAAGAAATACCAAAAGAGATATAGCGTTAGTTGCATTGGCGGGTCCGGCTGCAAATCTAATCATGATGTTATTTTGGCTCTTTATAGCAAAGCTATTTATAGGGTCTGCGGAAGAAGGCAACTTTGCCGCAAACATAATGACTTTAATGGCCTGGGCTGGAATAGTGATCAATGTATTATTAATGATACTTAATTTGTTTCCATTGCCGCCTCTGGATGGAAGCCGCGTCGTTTTTTCACTGTTGCCTACACAACTTGCGCATCGATATTCAAAAATTGAACCTTACGGCTTAATCATTCTTGTTGTACTATTAGTCAGCGGCGTGTTGTTTAAAATTATTGGCCCGATAATTACCTGGGTCGAACGTTTAATGTATTCACTGATTCTATAATTATGTTAAACACAATAGGACTTGATAGCTTTACCACATTCGATTATGTCGTTTTATCGGTAAATTTATTATTATTTATTTTTGCAAAACCCATTGTTAATGGTTTTAAACGTAACGAATCCAATTCCGGTAGTTCCAAGCTCTATGCATTAAGAGCAATCAACATCATTCTTTTTAGTTTATATATAACAGCATTGTTTATTGAAGACCTGAGTAAACAAATCTCTTTGACTGGATTAACTTTTTTACTGGCATTTATTGTTAGTCATTTGCTCGATATTTTTATTATTAAGAAATTTGGTAAAGAAAAAGAAATATACGGTACCAACTACCATACCGAAACTTATCAATCAGAAATCTTTTCATTATTAGTTACATTATTAACACTTATTACAACGATAGTTATTGTCATTAACATATGGGGTATGAATGACTGGTTAAAGGCGACGAGTGTTTTAGGTATATTGGCTATCCTTGTTTTCTCAACGAAAGATGTCTGGATACCGGATAACATCAGTGGTCTGATACTATTATATAACAGTGATATTGAACCCGGATCGGTAGTAAAAATTGACGACCAGAACCTGCTTGCAATAGTTGTGCAAACGTCATTAACTCGCACAACCTTTCGCGATCTAAAAACAAAGCATCAGATTGTTTTACCAAATACCATTGTAAGGAACAGTAAGCTGGAAGTGCTAAGTAAAGGACCAGCCAGTGGCTATATGCAGTTTGTTCATTTCAATATTTCCTATGGTATACCTGCAGAAAAGATAGAGGCATT
>JBELBG010000238.1:0-3095 GCA_042095435.1 Thiotrichaceae bacterium
GTGGAGACCATACAGGCGCTTTATCATTAAGAAATTCATTTTCATTTGGCCCAACTTGATCTGTTTCAATCAAGCGCCTAAGCCCGGAAAGTGGTGAAATTAATTCATTAGTCATATTAAAGTACTCCTAAGTTTTTTAGTTACGTTTCTTGAAATTAAAAATCTTGTTAGCCTGTCCAACCTAGTCCTGCAGATATACAGTTAATAGACAGTAATAAGGACACGAGATCATCATGTCCTTCTTTTTCATTCTTTGCGGAACGGAATTGTTCGACCAAACGAACTTGTTCCATACCGACACCATTTAGGATTCGATTACGACGTTGTAATTTACGATTAAATTTCTTAAAGCGTGAACCCAACTTTTTCTCGCCAGTGACTTTACGAACCATCTTGCAAGTTAACTCATACTCTTCTTTTATCATACCGAACACCTGCTTCTTCAGTTTCTTGTCTTTGACAAGATCAGCATAAGCTTCGGAAACCTCCAAATCGACCAAACATATTGTTTTTTCCAATTCGTCGATTACTAATTTAAACAGACGTGAATTTCTAAACATCTCTTGCAATAAGGCTTCGCCTTTCTTACCGTATGTTTTAAGGTAAGCATTGATACCAGTACCAACACCATACCAACCGGTTATTAAATGACGATTCTGTGTCCAGGCAAAAACCCAGGGAATAGCACGCAGATCAGACAGTGACTTGGCACCGAAACGACGTGCAGGACGCGAACCGATATTCATCTTCGCCAGTTCCTCAACCGGACTTGCAGCGCTGTAATAATCGACCAGCCCTTCTGTCTCGGCCAGTACTCGATATTGCTCATAAGCAAAACAAGAAAGTTCTTCCATGGCATTATCGTATTTATCTTTACGCTTTAACTCTTTTTCATCCATGGATTTCATCGAATGCTGCAACACGCTGGAGGCAAGCAGCTCCATCTGATATTGCGCCGTACCTTCGTTAGCATACTTACTGGAAACCACTTCACCTTGTTCGGTAATACGCATCTGACCATTAATGGAACCAGCCGGTTGTGCAGCAATAGCAAGACCTGTCGGAGCGCCACCGCGACTGACTGAACCGCCTCGACCATGGAAAAAGGTAATGGGAATGCCACACTCTTTACCGGTCTCTGTTAAACAAGTTTGAGCCTTAGTTAGTTCCCAATTGGAAGTAAAAAAACCACCATCTTTATTAGAATCAGAATAACCAATCATGACTTCCTGTGAGCCACCCTCACCTTGTCTTTTCACTGAACGTTTAATCACGCCAGTTTTAAGTAAATCCACCATAATGTCTGGCGCATTACGCAGATCACCAATAGTTTCAAACAAGGGTACAATGGGTAAAGTGCAGTATTGTGTAGAACTCTTATCACCAAACAAACCCGCGTATTTTGCTAACAGATACACACCAAGTATGTCTTCCACCGATTGCGTCATACTAAGGATGAAGTTGCCAAAGGCCTGGCTGTCTAATTTTTCTCTGTTATGTTTGACTGTACGGAATAAGCCGAAGGTTGACGTTGCAGCTTCGTCTAGCGTCAAGAATTCGGGCAAAAGACTTAATGGTCTGGCTAATTCATCTCTTAGCCATTTGGCCCATTCTTTTGAATCCAGAACGGGTGCTTCATTACCGCCATTGAGTGCAGACCATATCTGTTGCAAAGTATGGTTAACTGTCTGACTGTTCTCTCTCAAATCAAGACGCATAGTACAAAAACGGAAGGCCTGTGCTTCACGACGCAATGGTTTAATCAATGATTTCGCTAAGTGTTCACAGTTGGCCTGAATCAATGCATTTTCCATCTCTTTTAAATCAGCAATGAAATCATCTGCACTGGCGTATTGTGCTTCTGTATCATCAACAGTTGCTTCAATTTTTTTCAACATACAAAAAGTGTATTGACGAAAGACCTCACCCGGATTGCGATACAGTATCAACTTCGTATCACCCAGACTCCTGAACAGTTTCTTTAATCGTTTATTAAAGGATTCATCAAGATTAATGGCATTCTGGGAGACACTCATTCTTCCCAATAAATCGGAAAGTTGCTCTTCGTAATGAAACAACACAGCATGACGATTGTTAATCAGCGTTTGTGAAGTGACCTCGTTAGTCACAAAGGGATTACCGTCACGGTCACCACCGATCCAACAACCAAATCGGAAGAACGGTGGAATTTTGAAATGCGTGTTCGGGTAATTTGCTTTTAACGCATCTTCCATACGATCAAGTAATTCGGGAATACGTTCATATAAGGTTTGATCAAAGAAATGCAGACCCCAGGCCACTTCCATTTCAACAGAAGGTTTTTCAAGACGTAGTTCACCTGTTAGCCATAACATATCGACTTCATTACGAAGCAATGTAATCATTTTCTCGCGTTCACGCTCCGTCCAACGGGTGCTTTCCAAACGATAAAGCAAGACATAAATACGCCGATGGATTTCTAATACCGTAACGCGCTTGGCCTCAGTCGGATGTGCCGTGATGGTTGGGCGAACATGGCTAATGTCCAACAAGGCTTGTACGTCCTCATCATTGACACCACGCTGTTTCGCTTCATGAAAGATATGATGAAACGTACCCGGTACATATTCCAAACCACGCACCTTTTCCGTTTGCCGGCGACGACGCATGCCGGTGTTTTCTTCAGCGATGTTTAATAGTTGAAAGTAGATACCCCAAGCTTGCAGTGTGTTCACTAACGCTTCGTCATTATTTTTGGGAATATCTTTTTTGCCAGTGTAATAATCGAGAATATCTGGTTTGCGGATCTTGATAACACTGAGCATCTGCTCGTTAAGCAGCCCGACCACTTCCTTGGCATAACTGGCAGCAGCCGAATCGAGTTCTTCGATTACTGCTAGCTTTTTATCCTTACTGATCATGCAACCCTGTCTCCGGGTTCTTCATCATTAAAGAATTGCTGCGCATTCCCTAAGGAACGTAGCCCCATTGCAACACGGGTTTCAGTCGTAGCACTACCTAGATGCGGTAGCATGACAACATTATCCATTGTTAATAAATCTTCAGTAACAGTAGGCTCTTTGGCGAATACATCCAAACCTGCTCCGGCAATCGCG